>JBHIAD010000010.1:0-21956 GCA_046758405.1 Methylomirabilales bacterium (SeqCode) | reverse complement strand
AGATCATTGAGATACCGGAGTTCCCTCTTTACCCCTTCCATCACGTCCAGGGTGTTGGACCCGCTCCGGCGGAGCACTCCGAAACCGATGGTCGGCCGGTCCCAGACGCGGACCACCCGCTCCTTGTCCTCATGGCCGAACTGGACGTGGGCGAGGTCCCGGAGATAGACAGGCCCCCGCGCATCCTGCCGGATGACGACATGCGGGATTTGCCGGATGTCGGTAAACTGCCCCAGGGTCCGGATCACGTAGCGCCGCTTTCCCTCCTCGACTCTGCCGCCCTTGACGTTCCGGTTCTCCCCAAGCAAGGCGTCCCGAACCTGAGCCACCGAGATCTGCCGGGCGCCCATGGCCTCCGGGTCCAGGATCACGTGGACCTCCCGATCCTCCCCGCCGAACATCCAGACCGTCGCCACGCCTTCAACTCGCTCCAATCTGGGGCGGATGACGTCATCCGCTTCCTCCCACACCTCGTTGATCGGGCGGTCGGTTCTCACGATGATCCAAGCAATGGGATTCTGCTCATCGGTATTCACCGCCCGGATGACGGACTTCTCCGCGTCCGGTGGGAGGTCCTTGACCAGTCCCAGCTTTTCCGAGACATCGAGGCGGGCCACATCCTTGTTGATCCCCCAGTCGAACTTCATGATGATCCGGCTATTGCCCTCGAAGGAGGTGGAGGTCATCTCGGAGAGCTTCTCCACCGAGTTGAGCTTCTCCTCGATCCGGTCGGTGATCTCCTGTTCTACCTCCAGGGGGGCCGCTCCCGTATACTCCGTGGTGACGGTGATCTCGGGTCGATCAATGGTGGGGGTCATCTGCCAGGGGAGCCGGAGGAGAGCGATGCCGCCGAAGAGGATGCCGAGAAGGACTCCCACCAGGACGGTGACGGGATATTTGATACAGGCCTCGATCAGCTTCACCGTGTCCTTTCCCCCTTCCGACGGACCTCGACGCGCGCGCCATCCTGGATGATTTCGTTCCCGGACACCACAACTTCTTGCCCCGGCTTGAGGTCCCCTTTCACGATCTCGACCATCCCCTCCATGGCCTGCCCCGTCTCAACCCGCCGCAGCCGGGCCCGCGAGGTATCCAGGACGAAAACCACCTGGTCTTTTCCCCGGAGGACCAGCGCGTCCTTCGGGATGAAGAGCCCTTGCCTGGGCTGCCCGTAGCGGACGTTGACCCGGGCGAACATCCCGACCTTCAGGAGATGCTCCGGGGCGTTATCCACTCGGACCCGCACGGGGAAGTTCCGACTGCTCAGGTCGGCCTGCGGGACGATAGAGGTAATTCGCCCCGTAAAGGTGCGCCCGGGATAGGTGTCCACCATCAGCGTCGCCTCATCCCCCCTCCGAATCTTTCCGATGTCTCGCTCGTTGATCGGGATCAGGACGTAGACGGTGTCGATGTCCACCAGGTCCGCTACCTTCCCCCCTTGGTCAACCCACTGGCCCACCTCTACATATTTCTTCACAAGGTACCCGGCGAAGGGTGCCAGGATCGTCGTCTTCTGCAGCGCATCGGCGATGCGATCGGACGCGGCCTGTGACCGTCGGTACTCCGCCTCGGCGGCGGCAATCTCCTCCCGCCGGGGCCCGGTCTCAGCCTCTCGGAGCGCCTCTTCCGCCTGCTGCCCCTGGGCGAGCGCGGCTAGATAGGCGGCCTCCACCCGATCCACTTCGGCCACGCTGACCGCGCCCTCCGCGAAGAGGGCCTGAAAGCGCCGGCGCTCCTGTTCGGCCCGCGCGAGGAGCGCCTCTCGCTCGGCGAGGGCCGCTTGCCGCCGCGCGATCTCCTCACCACGCGTGCCGCGCCTGAGCTCTTTCCACTCTTCCCGCGCTCGTGCCACCTGGGCTTCCGCCTCCCTGAGGGCGATCTCCAGGCCGGTTCGACGCAGCCGGGCGAGGACCTGACCTTTCTCCACCCGATCCCCTTCCCGAAGATCGAACCGAACAACGGCCCCGGCCACCTCGGCGCTCACCGTGGCCTGGAGATTGGCCTCTACTGTCCCGACAGTCTGAATCGAGCGCCTCACAGTTCGCTCCACGACCGGCTCCACCTCCACCGGAACCGGGGGCGGACCTTGCGCAGCCAGACTGGCGGCGGTCCCGAAGGCGCCAACGGCACAGGCGACCAGGATCGAGGCGCGCGGCGGTCTCCTCATCTCACTTGCCCAGGAGTTCCAGGATATGCCGATGCAATTGCTCCATCAGGCCCTCCGACGCACATCGCTCCCCCAAGACCTCATCAATCACGTGGGCGCGGGTGCAGTAATAGAGCAGAATGGCAATCACGGTAAAGGTACCCTGGGTGACGTGCAAAGGCTTGAACTCTCCCAGGGCGATCCCGTCCGAGAGCACACGGGAGACGGCATGAAAGATTCGCCGAAAGTATTTCTGGGCGATGATCTGGACCTCCCGCTCGCGGCGCTCGACGGCCCGGTGCAGAAGTCGAAACTGATCCGGACTCCCTCGGAAGAACTGCAGGAAGGCAGCCACCACCTCCTCCATCCGCTCCGAAGGAGCGCTCGTCCGCTCCACAATCCGCTCGATTGCATCACACAGCGGGCCGATGGCCTCCTCCAGAAGGTGCAGATACAGATCTCGCTTGTCCTTGAAGTAGTAGTAGAGGACGGGTTTCGTGACCCTGGCCCCGGCGACGATCTGGCGGACCGAGGTCCCCTCGTAGCCCCGTTCCGCGAAACGGCGCATGGCGATCCGCTCGATGCGGGCCTTGGTATCCATCACGACTCCGAGGACCTGGGTTACCTACCGGTCAGTAAATTTTCCTGCGAAGAACAAGCCCCCGTCCGGGGGCGTACGAGGAAAGACTAGCCGACGGCTGGCCGGGCGTCAAGTCCCCGGATGGGGCTCCCTCTTCTTGACAACCCGCTTCTCACTCACCTCGACCTGGTCGCCGCAATCGGGGCAGACATAGTTCCCTTTTTTCGTCTTGACCGGGTCCACACCACGGCTGCCGCAGGCCTGACAGGTGTAGGTGATGATCTTCTCTCCCTCCATGGTCCCGCCCCCTTCGCTATCCGCGCCCGCTCCGATCGGCCGAAAAGGCATCCCGGATGTGCTCCACCATCGGCCCGCGCGCACCCTTCCGGAACGTCACCGCCACCACATCGAACCGGCACGGGATTTCCCCAAGCCTACTCTCCATGAGAAAGGCCGAGGCCACCCTCAGGATCTGCCGCTGTTTCTCTCCGCCCACCGCCTCCTGCGGCGTCCCAAAGCGCCGGGACTGCCTCGCCTTGACCTCGACGAAGACCAGGACCTCCCCCTCCATAGCGATAAGGTCGATCTCGCCGAGACGCGAGCGGTAATTCTCGCGAAGAATTTTGTAGCCTGCCTGCTCGAGGAAGGCCCGGGCCACCTGCTCTCCGGCGGCACCCAGAGGCTGGCGCCCCTCAGGCACCTCCGCCTCGTTCTGGAAGCAGATCGAAGGGAAGGCGTATCTGCCGGACTGGGCCGAAGCTTTGGCGGTGGATCGGTGAAGGGCCGAACCGGTTCAGGGCCTGGAGGTGCTCTGCCGTCCCGTACCCCTTGTGGGTGTCGAAACCATAGTCCGGGAAGGTCGCATGATAGGCCTCCATCAGTCGATCCCGGGTGACCTTCGCAATGATCGAGGCAGCAGCCACTGACGGACACAACAGGTCGCCGTGTGGGACAGCCATGCCCGGGAGTGAACTCGGTGGCAGCATCGTCCCGTCCACCAGCAGATACTCTGGCTGAGGCGAGAGCCGGCTGACCGCCTCTGCCATCGCCTGCAGCGCTGCTTGGAGGATATTCTGCCGGTCGATGACTGATACCTCCACGACGGCCACGGCCACGGCGACGGCACGAGCGTTAATCCGGTCGTAGAGGGCGGCGCGGGTCTCGGGGGTCAGACGCTTGGAATCCGTAACGCCGCGGATCACACGGGCAGGGTTCAGGATCACCGCCCCGGCCACGACCGGCCCCGCGAGGGCCCCCCGCCCGGCCTCGTCGACACCGGCGATCCGACGCATTCCCCGCTGACGGAGACGTTGCTCAATCCCACGCACGGTCTCAGAGGCTCCCCGGCGGTCTTCCCTCGGCGGCCCGACGCGGCTCCACCCGGCGCAGGGGGGGCCGTTGTCGGATGTGGGTCGGTAGCGCCATGCCCCCCGAGAGGATTACCTGAATCCCCTCGTCGAGCGTGAGGTCCGGATAGAGCACGTCCCCTTCCCGGAAAAGGACCACTTCCCCCAGATAGAGGTGGTTGGTCGGGATGTAGACCGCCACCATCACCTGTGGCTCTTCGGGGCTGAGCTCGACGGTGCTGCTGTCCGTTAGGAAGCCGAAGGCGTAAATACCGGATCGCGGGTACTGGACCATGACCACCCGCTTGAACGAACCCCCCGACCCCGGTGAGAAGGCCTGGGTAAGCCGCTTGACGGCAGGGTAGAGACTCTTGGCGATGGGCACGCGGAGGAAGAGGTCCTCCGCCCAAGTGAGCAGCCGTTGGCCAGCCACATTCCTGGCGAAGAGCCCGACGCAGAAGATCAGGAGCAGGGCCGACAAGAACCCGAGCCCTGGGATTCGAATCCCGAAGGCCCGGTCGAGGATCGGGGCCAGGATCCCGTCAACCAAGCTGAAGAACCACCAGAGCGTGAGTAGCGTGATCAGAATCGGGATAGAGATCAGGAGCCCAGTAATGAAGATTCCACGAAAGTTCGATCGAAGCCCGTCCACCGTCCCCCTCACGCCTCGCGTCAGCTCGAGCGCTTCCCCCGAATCCGCGCCGCCTTCCCACGACGCTCGCGGAGATAGTACAGCTTCGCCCGCCGCACACGGCCCAGCCGGAGCACCTCGATCCGCTCCACCATGGGGGAGTGCAGGGGAAAGGTCCGCTCCACGCCAACCCCGTAACTCACCTTGCGGACCGTGAAGGTCGCCCGCGTTCCTCCACTCCGGCGTCTGAGTACAACCCCCTCAAAGGCCTGCAAGCGCTCCTTGTCCCCCTCCCGCACCCGGACGTGAACCCGGATCGTGTCGCCAGGCGTGAAATCCGGCACGCTGGCCTTCAGGAACGGTAGCTCGACCGTCCGGATGATGCTGGAATTCATCAGTTCATCCTCCTTGTATGCAAATTCAGTTCCGCCCGGATTTCCGCCAAGAGGACGTGGTCCTCCGGGCTGAGTGGTGCACAAGCCAACAGATCGGGCCGCCGTGTGAGGGTCCGCCGGATCGCCTCCTTGCGGCGCCATCGCTGGATCCGGCTATGGTCCCCCGACAGGAGCACCTCGGGGACCCGATGGCCACGAAACTCCGGCGGCCGAGTGTACTGAGGAAAATCAAGCAGCCCGCTGGCGAAGGAATCCTGCTCCGCCGAATCCTCTGCCCCGAGCACCCCGGGAATCAGGCGGGTGACCGCATCGAGCACGACAAGGGCAGCGAACTCACCCCCGCTCAGGGTGTAGTCACCGATGGAGAGCTCTTGGTGCGCGAGATGAAGCCGAACCCGCTCATCGAAGCCCTCGTACCGCCCACAGAGCAGGATGAGGTGATCCTCCGCCACCAACCGGACGGCCCCCGCATGATCGAAGCGAACCCCCTGGGGACTCAAGAGAACCACTTGGGTCCCCGGGCGCCGGAACGCCTCCACCGCCTCGAAGAGAGGCTCCGGCTTGAGGACCATTCCGCTCCCCCCCCCGTACGGGACATCATCCACCACGTGATGCCGGTCGTGGGTGAAGGTGCGGAGGTCGTGGACACCGACCGTGAGCAACCCCTTTTCCTGCGCCCGCCGGAGGATGCTGGCCTGGAGAGGTCCCTCGAAGATCCCGGGAAATAGGGTGACGATATCAACCCGCGTCAGCGTCCACCATCCCTTCGAGCGGCCTGACGACAATCCGGGCCCGGTCGAGATCCACATCCTTTACGAAGTCGTGGACCGCGGGTAAGAGCCACTCCCGTCCCTGGTGGCGGATCACCCACACGTCGTGTGGACCGATGGATACGATGTCGGCCACCTCCCCAAGCCCCTCTCCATCCTCCCTTTCGACCCGGAGCCCGAGGAGATCAAGCTGATAGTAACTCCCGGGCGGAAGGGGCGGGGCTTCTTGCCGCGGGATACAGACCTCGGAGCCTCGGATTGCCTCGGAGTCCTCCCGCGACTCAATCCCCGCAAACCGCACCACTAACCTGCCCTTCAGTGACTGAAGCGACTGCACGGTGGTCTCCCGGATGCGGTCGTTCTGCCGAAGCAGGACACGGCGCTCCTCCTGCCAAATTCCCTCGACATTTGTCAGCGGGGTGACCCTGACCTCGCCTCGCAAGCCCTGCGGCCGGGTGACCCTTCCAACAACCACCAAAGCGCTGTCCACCAAGATCGATCCCCCTACTCGACGATCTCCAGCACCGCCCGCCGACGTGACTTCGCTGCCGTAGCGTGCAGCAGGGTTCGCATTGCCCGCGCAGTTCTTCCCTGCTTGCCAATCACCCGGCCCAGGTCCGTCGGGGCCACCCGCAGGCGCAGGGTGCTCGTCTTCTCGTCCTCCACCGCCTCTACGCTGACCGCATCGGGGTTGTCTACCAGGGCCTTTGCCAGATATTCCACAAGCTCCTTCAACACGTTCGCCTCCTCAACACCGTTGCGGCTTATCCCGATGGGGAAGCTCGACCAGTCCAGCAGCTCCGTGCGGGTCGGCAACGGTTACGCGGTCTGTCGTGACCCTTCGGGGGCGGCAAATTGCTTCAGGACCCCCGCGGTCGAGAGGAGTTTCCGTACCGTCGGACTCGGCTGGGCTCCCTTCTTGAGCCAATTGAGTGCCCTTTGCACGTCCAGGGAGAGCGCTGCCTCTGCCTTCTGGGGATCATACGCCCCAATGCTCTCGATCACCCGACCATCTCGGGGCGTCCGCGAATCCGCCACCACGATGCGAAAGTATGGCTTCTTCTTGGTCCCCATCCGTTTCAGTCGTAGCCGCACTGCCATGGCATCACCTCCTCAGGGGCGTTTGATGGTTAATCACTCACCTGTCCTCAGTCCCCGCCTCCGGCACGCCACTTGCGTCAAGGGGAAGAAAAAAAGCTCGCCATCGGGGACCGCTTGCGCCCCCCCTTGAGGGCTTGCCGCATCAGTCGCTCTGTCTGCTGGAACTGTCGGAGAAGCTGGTTCACCTCGGAGACCGTCGTTCCGGAGCCCCTGGCGATCCGCCTCCGCCGACTTCCGTTGATGACATCGGGGCTCTGCCGCTCCTCCCGCGTCATCGAATTGAGGATCGCCTCGAACCGTGTGAGCCGACTCTCGCCCCCGCCGAAATCCACCCCGCCCTTCATGGGCTGCATTCCCGGGATCAGGCCGAGCAATTCCTCGATGGGACCTATCTGCCGCACCTGCTGGATCTGCGCCCGAAAGTCTTCGAGGGTGAAACTCTCTCTGCGGATCTTTTTCACCAGGGCCTCAGCCTGGTCCCGATCCCACGCGGCCTGGGCCTTTTCCACCAGCGTCAGGACGTCGCCCATCCCCAGGATACGGGACGCCATCCGCTCCGGGTGGAACGGCTCGAGGGCCTCAAGCCCCTCCCCGTGACCGGCGTACTTGATCGGTCGGTCCGTGACGGCCCGAATGGACAGGGCCGCGCCGCCCCGCGCATCCCCGTCGAGCTTCGTCAGGATGAAACCGGTGAGGTCCAGGACCTCCTGGAATCGAGAGGCCGAGTGCAGCGCATCCTGCCCGCTCATGGCATCCACCACCATGAGGACCTCACAGGGAGAGAGGAGTGCCCGGAGTCGCGTGAGCTCCACCATGAGCGCGGTGCCCCCGGGGAGCCGGCCCCCCCTATCCACGATGACCGGCTCGAGTCCTTCCCGCCGGGCCCCCTTGAGGGCTCCTGCGCAGAGGGTCTCGGGATCCTTCCCTGGCTCGCTCCACACCGGGATCCCGACCCGTTCGCCGAGGGTTTTCAGTTGGTCGGCCGCAGCCGGGCGGCGGGTGTCTGCGGCCACGAGAAGAGGGCGTCTGCCCTTCCCTTTGAGCAGATGGGCCAACTTCGCCACGGTCGTTGTCTTGCCGGACCCCTGAAGCCCCACCACCAGGACCACAGCCGGGGCAGTCCCTTTCAGGTTGAGCTCGACGTGCCGTCCGCCGAGGAGGCTGGTCAACTCCTCGTGGACGACTTTGATCACCTGCTGACCGGGGGTGAGGCTATCCAGGACCTCCCGCCCGACCGCGCGCTCGCGAACTCGGCCGATGAAGTCCTTGACCACCCGATAATGGACATCCGCTTCGAGAAGTGCCAGGCGGACTTCGCGTAGCGCCTCCCCGATGTTCTCCGCCGAGAGGGTGCCGTGCCCACGGAGCTTCTTGAAGACTGCCCCGAGCCGTTCCGAGAGACGCTCGAACATGGATACTCCTTTAGAGATAACGCTTTAGCGTATGGGAGATTGACGGTTTTGTCAACAAGGGATTCGCGCACTGCAGAAGAGGGAGGAACCCTGCCCTTTTGGAGGACAGACCGCTGGCGGCAGGACCATCCCTCCGCCTGCCCGCGAGATCGCCGACCTTCACCTCAGGGGGTCAGGACCGAAAGGCGTTCATGGGGCCCGGAAAGCCGGATATCCCCCACGGCATCGTAGACATCCCCGGCCGCATTCCCCTGCTGATCCCCCACCCCGATCAGCCACCCCAGGTCATCGTAGAAGTACCGGATCTCCTGGGCGTGGGCGGCCAGCGGGCCGAGCAGGAGGAGCGCCCAAACGACTACGAGAAAATTGCGCTTGACGCTCCCCATGCTCCCTCAATCGTCCGAAGCATCGACCGTTAGCCCGTACACATCACAGAGAACCTGCCGGCAGCTGCCGACGCCACAATGTGCACCCGCTCTCGGCAGGAGGTCGCCCCGGGATTCTTCCCTCGCTGCCTGGCGTACTCCGGGCGCTCCGGCAGGGGATCACGGAGCGGCCGGGGCATCACGGCCTCCAGGTGCTCGTCATCGGGTTACTGGCTACCGAGTCCAACGTCGCGCCTGTATCTCCACAATTCGAGTCTAACCCCAATTTCTAGACCCCAATCTTGTTACCCCATGCGAAAAATGTCCCCTTTTCCTGTTCGTCTAAGTCGGAGATCGCGGCGTAGACTTCTCAGCAAGAGACTGTACCCATCGTGCTACCGACCGCTTATCTATAAGGCGATCCTTTCTGGGTGGCCACAATAAGAGGTTCACAATCATCCACACGCTCACGTTTGTCTCCGATGGACTACGTTCTTTAGCCTCAAAAAGAAAGCGGTCGGAATAGCATCGCCAGAGAATCATGTCAAAAGCCTTCGAAATTCCCCGTGCCCACAGCATCCCGTTTTCAGGTTCTACTCTCTCCAAATGAAGCCCTGCCGCCGGGAGTTCACGAACGAGCAAATCGATTACAGAAGACGCAGAGCGGTAGAACGTGGCGCTTGTAAGAGGGTGTCGTATCACTTCAGCCCCAGGAAGCGGTAGTAAGACACAATGCCCTCATATGCACTGGAAAAAATGTGCTGGGAAACGGGTGCTACCCCCGATTTCGTGGACACCGAGATAGGGGACAGAGGGTTGCTTCAAACATCTCGGGACTGACGTAGCCGAGGGCCTGGTGCAGGCGCTGGCGATTGTAGAAGATCTCGATAAACTCGAACACCTCGGCCTGGGCCTCGTCGCGCGTCCGGTAATCGCGGTCATGGACCAGTTCGTTCTTCAGCGTACTGAAGAAGCTCTCCGCCGGCGCATTGTCGGCACACCGGCCCTTGCGGCTCATGCTGGGTGTGAGCCCCCGCTGCGCGAGCAGCTGCCGGTACGCCTGGCTCGCGTACTGCGGCCCTTGATCGGTGTGGTGGATCAGCCCCGGTGGGGGCTGGCGCCGGGCCAACGCCATGGTGAGGGCCGTCACCACCAGGTGCCGATCGGGCTTGACGCTCATCGCCCACCCGACGATCCGCCGCGAATAGAGGTCGAGGACCACGGCCAGGTAGAGCCAGCCCGCGCGCGTCGCAATGGTCGTGAGATCCCCGGCCCAGACTTGATTCACCGTGGCGAGGGGCGCCAGCTGTCGCAGGCGGTTGGGCGCCGGGGGCGGCAGCTGATGGTGCTCCAGCATGGTCCGGAAGCGCCGCACACGCCGCGCGGTGATTCCGTGGAGGCGCCGCAGCCTGGCCACCCGGTGCCGGCCGCAGCGGATCCCCACGGTTTGCAGAGCATGCCACAGCTTCACGGCCCCGTACCGCTCCTTGGTCTGGGCGTGCAGCTGCCGCATCGCGACCAGCAGCTGCGCATTTGCCTGACTCCGGGCACTCTCGGGCCGCGTCCACCAGGCATAGTAGCCGCTTCGACTCACCCCGAGGACCTGACAGAGCCGGCCCACGGGGTGGTGCCCCTGCGTCGTGTGGATGAAGGCGTATCTCATCCGGACTCCCTGGCAAAGAACCTGGCGGCTTTTTTTAAAATGTCCCGCTCCTCCCGCAGCCGCGCCACTTCACGCCGCAGCCGGGCGAGCTCATCCTCCGGGGCGGGCCGCTTCCCCGAGCCGGGGAACGCCGCCTCGCCGTGGGCCTCCACCTGGGTCGCCCACTTGTACAGGTGGTTGCGGCGCAGGCCCAGTTCCCGGGCGACGGCCGCAGCCGGCCGCCCGGAAGTCTTCCACAGCCTGAGGGCTTCGCGTTTGAACTCCTGCGTAAAGCGCTGCCGTTTGCCCATGCGACACCTCCAGGGTTATTGTCCCCATTTTGAGGTGTCCGTCAAACCGGGGGTAGCACCCGCTGTCCCCATTTTCCGTAAGCGGTCTCCCCGTCGTCCGCCACGGTCAGTGCCTGCCCCGACCGAAGCCGCGGATCAGCTCTACTTCGCCCTTAAGTCCGTCTGACTCAACGAATACTCCCAGACAACTCCTTCGCCCCCCACGAATAACGAAGCCCCTTTGCCCGTTGTCGATGGCATTGCAGTCAAGGTGGCCATCCTGGTCGGTATAACTTCCTGGTAGATTAATCGCCCAGTAGGATCATAGATATACAAGAGCGATCTTTTCCAGGAGGCGCGAACCAGTGCAACAACCGCAAAATACAACTCTCTTCCTTTCTCAAAACGCACGGGCGCACATCTCGCGTTATGGCCCACACCCCAAGGGGCATCAAAGGCCTTGTCAATTTTCCCAGAGGCATTGACAAGATAGAATTTCTTGTCTCGGCTCCACAGGAATCTCATAGGCGAGTCCTCGTGTGGCCAGGCACAAAGCGTAATTTGATCGATATACACCCCAGGCCGGATCGACCGCAGGGTCTCGCCTTCGTGGTTTCTGATCGTGAGCCTGCCAGCATAACTACTGTGAATGATCTCCCCTTTCCCATCGCCATCCAGATCGCGAATCTCCACGCCCCAGACATTCCCATCCGCTTGCTTCCAAAGGACCCGGCCACCTCCATCGAGAAGGTGAACGCCACCCGAGCCGTTAAAACCTACGACGAATTCAGGTCTGCCGTCGCCATCAACGTCGCCCATCGCCATATCATTTGGAGCGTCTCTTAGCAGAGCTTCGAGTATGTTACGCTTGCCATAGCTCCAGATGGTCACCCCTCGGCTATCGTAGATCGACACGGGCTGCCACCCTCCTCCTCTGTCCAGAAATTCCTCTTGCCCGTCACGATCAAGATCAACCGCCACAACCCTTCCGCCTCTCCTGTCGAACCGTATTGTCTGTGTGACAGATCCATCCTGAGTCATAAATGCGGCACCCTCCGCACCCACCACCAGTATCGGCATCGCAGGGGTGGGATTGGATCGTACTCGTATCTCCGAAACCCTCCCGACAGGCACCTCGGACCACACTGCCCGCTGAAAGACGCCCTCACCTAAAACCACCCCTGGATCCCACTCGCTCGGAACATCTCCTGAAGGACGACCTGGGCACCCGGCCAGGAGAACAAGCACCACCACGATGAACAATGCTTTGTGAACTAGTCCACCCATTCATTGCCCACATGAGAAAATGTAAGACTATGAGGTAGCCCCGACTCCCTCATTTTCCCAGCAACTTTCGGAACATAGACAGAAGCCAGGGACAGCGCCCATTTTCCTCGCTTCGTGCACAACTGTTCCCGTCCGTCAAGCCTGGCATCCTTTAGCACCCACCCTATGGTTCGAGGATCCCCAGGTAAGTCAAAACAAAGCCTAGGATAAGGATTGTGAGTATGATAATTGCAATAAAGGCAACGTCCCAGCGTGTCACCTCTCTCCGCCAGTCACCTTTCATCTCAGTAGATTTTTCCCATTCGCATCTAATTTTCTTAAGAAAACTCACGCAATCATCCTCCGGCGTAGCATCGATCTTGACTCACACGAGTTTTGAAAAACGGGGAGAGCCTCAGCTGCACCATTTTTCCCTTCCGCGTTTTTCATGTCACGCATTCGGGCCATGACCGTTTGCCAACGATGATCTCTCAAAGAACGAGCACTTGCACTTCGGACAATGGGTAAGAAAGAAGAACGCAACATAGATGGACTCTTGGTGGGGCAGCCGACGCAAAATCGTCCAGATTACCCGGCATCCACAAAAGGGGCAGCCAATCGCAAAACACAGCCAGAGGAAAAATATCACAGCCACGCAAAGAAACATCACAATTATCCAAGCGCCGAAACTCGGGTCCAACCGATCACCGAAGAATATTGCCCACACGAGTAAGCCCATAGTAAGGGCCAGGAGCGCGAACATGATGTACATCTTCCACCGTTGCCCAGTGACGCCGATCCAGGTCTTCTCGAACATGATCACCACCTAATTTTCACAACCAAATCTGGCCCAATCCGAGGCTGGATGATGGTGGAGTTCATTGTAGACCCTGTGAAAATGGGCAGCGATCCTTCTTGCCCCGGTCGGGCCATAGCCTACGGCAGACTTGTCCTTTCAGTAATCGTGCCAACGCGCGGTGGGGCGTCAGAGCGGCGAGATCGGAAGCCCCGACGAATCCAGATAGGCTGCCGGTTAGGATGCGTTGGAGCGCCATTTTTTAGAAGGGCTCTTGTATGTTTTGAGCAGCGCAGCGCGCAGCTGGGCGCGGACAGTCAGGCGATCAGGAAAAGGGTGACGTCCATGACGTTGGTGAGGGTCGGGCCGGTCTTGAGCAGGTCCCCCAGGGCCTCCAGGCAGGGGTAGGCGTCGTTGTCGCGAAGGGCCCGGGCCGGGTTGAGCCCGAGACTGTCCGCCCGCTCCCAGCTCTCCCCATCCACGATCCCGCCGGCCGCGTCGGTCGGACCATCCGTGCCATCCGTGCCGCCACTGAAGGCGACAATGCCCGGAATCCCGCGCAGCGCGCAGGCCGCCGCAAGGACGAACTCCTGGTTGCGCCCACCCTTCCCTTGCCCGCGCAGCGTCACCGTGGTCTCTCCCCCGGCGAGGAGGCAGGCGGGGGGCTGGACCGGGTCCCCGCTCGCCCGGACCTCCTTGGCGATCGCAGAAAGGGCTGTGGCCACCTCCCGGGCCTCTCCCTGGAGGGCGGTGGTCAGGATGAGGGGTCGAAGTCCTATCGCCGCTGCCCGATCCCGTGCGGCGCAAATGGCCTGTGGGTTGTTCGCCACCACCAGGTTTCGCACCCGGGAAAAGACCGGGTTGCCCGGCTTGGGGGTCTCGGGGATCTCCCCCTCCGCGCCGGCCTGGAGATGGGCTCGGGCCGCCGCTGGGATACGTCCCCCGATGCCGTAGCGATCGAGGATCTCCAGGGCCATCCCGTAGGTGGTCTGGTCGGGAGCAGTGGGGCCTGAGGCAATCGCATCCAGGGGATCGCCGATGACATCCGACAGGATGAGGCTGAGACATCGCGCGGGCCAGGCCGCCTTGGCGAGCTGTCCCCCCTTCACTTGGGAGAGGTGCTTGCGTACGGCATTCACCTCTTGGATCGTCGCCCCGCAGGCCAATAGCTCCTGGGTCACCTGCTGCTTCTCCACCAAGCTCACCCCTGGCACCGGCAGGGGGAGTAGGGCCGACCCCCCGCCTGAGATCAGAACGATTACCAGATCCGCCTCGGTCCTGGTGGCCAGCAGGCGAAGCATGGCGCGGGCCCCCTCGAGGCCCGCCTCATCCGGGATCGGGTGACCGGCCTCCCGGGTACTGATGCGTTTGGTCGGGCATCGGTGGCCGTACTTCACGGTGACCACCCCGTCCGTGATCCGATCTCCCAACAGCTCTTCCAGGGCCACGGCCATCGCCGCGCTTGCCTTGCCGGCCCCCAGGACAAAGACCCGACCTGGGCCGATCGGAATGGGTTCGCCCCGCGCGACCAGGGTTTGTCCTTGCACGGTGAGGTGCCGGTGGATTGCCTTGACCGGGTCGACAGCCTCGAGGGCTGCGGTGAAGATCTCCATGGCGGCATGGCGGAGGTTGATAGTGGACCAGCTCACCCCTCTCCTCCTCCGAGAGAGAACGTCTCGATCGAGGTGTAGATGGCCCCTTTGGGATGAAGCTCACTCTGCATCAGCTCGACCGCCACCACCATCATGCTCCCCAGCGTAGTCCCTGCCAGCTCGCGCACCCGTGCGATGAGTGCCGGGCGATTCCTCGGACCCCTCACCCGGCCCAGCGTCAGGTGAGCTTGGAAAGCCCGCCCCTCGGGCGGGAATCCACTCGACGCCAGGGCCCCTTCGACCCGCTCGTAGAGGGCCGTGGCCCCATCGGACCCCTCGGTGGTCCCAACCCAGACCACCCGTGGCGCCCCTCGGGCAGGGAAGGTCCCCACCCCAGCGAGCGTCATCCGGAAAGAGGGAATGCCTTCGAGGGCAGCCCGGAGAGTGGAACGAACATCCGCCGCCCGCTCTCCGCTAACCTCGCCGAGAAACTTGAGGGTCAGGTGCACGTTCCCCGGCCCGACCCACGAGACGTCCGCGCCACTCTGCCGAAGCACCTCCTGGAGACTCGCGACCTTGCTCCGCAACTCTTCCGTCAGATTGATGGCGATGAACAGACGCATCAGCGCCCGGCCTCGAGCCAGCGGAGGACGCATTGTGGCCGGTGAGCCATTACCCTCCCGCTTCGAGGAGGCGGCGTCTCAAAAGGTCCAGAGCCATCTGCGACGCTCGCCACTTGTTCTCCTCCCGACCCCCGAGGAACCGGTACTCCCGACTGATCTCCCCCCGCGGATCGGCCAGGCCGATATAGGTGAGCCCGACCGGCTTCGCCGGAGTGCCCCCGGCCGGGCCGGCGATCCCCGTGACAGCCAGCCCGTAGTCGGACCCGGTCATCTGCCGGGCACCACGCGCCATGGCGAGGGCGACCTCGGCGCTGACAGCCCCATGCCTCTCCAGGAGCATCTCGGGAACCTTCAAGATGTCCACCTTGGCCCGGTTGCTGTACATGACCATCCCCTGCTCAAAGTAGGTGGAGCTGCCGGCCACATTGGTCAGGCGGTGTCCAACGAGCCCTCCCGTGCAGGATTCGGCAAGCGCCACCGTGCCCCGCCGCGAGGAGAGGAGCCGCCCCACCACATCTTCGAGGCGCTCATCGTCCGCCCCGAAACAATCGATCCCCAGACGCCGTCGCACTTCGGTCTCCACCTCGTGGAGAAGTTTGCCCACCTCACCCGGCCTCCCCCGTGCCGTCAACCGGATATGGACCTCGCCCGGAGAGACCAGGATGCCGAGAACAGGATTTTTTGATTCCCACAGGTCCCCGAGGAGGCGGTCCACCTCCGACTCGACGGGCCCGCAGGCCTTGAGCGTCCGACTCCGGATCTCGAACCCCAAGGGCACCAGGTGCGCGAGGCGCGGAATCAGGGCCTCCGTGACCATCGGTTTCAGCTCGGACGGAACCCCGGGCAGGGCCACCAGCAGGCGCCCTGCCTCTTCAATCAGGATCCCAGGCGCGCTCCCCTCACGGTTCGGCAAGAGCTCAGCCCCGCGCGGGATCTCCGCCATCCGCCTCGCCCCCTCGGTCAGGGAGAATCCCCGCCGGGAGGCCCGCTCGCGAATCCGGTCGAGCGTCGGCAGGTCGGTCTGGAGGGGGCGCTTGAAGAGGGTCGCCAGGACCTCGCGGGTCAGGTCATCCTCGGTGGGACCAAGGCCTCCGCTGGTGACGACAACGGTGGCCCGCGAGAGGGCGTGGGTGAGACTGTCCAGGATCTCTCCCCGATCGTCTCCCACCACGGTCCGAAACCGGACATCGATGCCGATCTCGGCAAGACGCAGGGCAAGGAAGGTGCCGTTGATATCGACGTTCGGCCCCCGGAGGAGCTCGCTCCCGATCGCCACGATCTCCGCTACGACCACGGCCACCCCTTTCCCAACCACACCCAGAGCTGACACAGGCCGTTGGTCAGGAGCCCCGCCCCGATATCGTCCGCCATAATCCCGATCCCCCCCGGCAGAGCCTCCAGCCACCGGATCGGAGCAGGCTTCCACACGTCCAGCAGGCGAAAGAGGAGGAAGGCGACGACCGGGAATCCAAGGAGATCCGGGGGAAGGGCAAAGGTCGCAATCACCATTCCGACCGCTTCATCCACGATCACAACGGGTGGGTCCTTCATCTCCAAGGCGTGGTACATGGTGACCGCCGCCCAGAACCCAACCACGGTCAGCAGGGTCATCACACTCGCCTGGAGGACAAGCGGGGCGCGCAGGAGTGACCAGGCCACGGCGAGCCCGACCAGGCTCCCGATCGTCCCCGGCGCTACCGGTGCCCTGCCCAGGCCCCCGATGGTGGCAACGACGCGGGCTACCGCTGGCCCCCCGACCGGCTTGCGACAGGGCACCACTTCACCCGTGGACGAGCGGCATGGAGACCCTCGCGGCAGGCCCGGCGCCCGCTCCAGGGGTAATAACCCCTACGCCAATGAGGTCGTGGGTATGGGTCTCCGTGATCTGAACCCGGACAAACTGCCCCGCTTCATCGGGCTGCGGGGTCAGGGCAAATCCGCTGTCCTGGAGCAAACCCAGCACCACCTCAGAATCCACCAGGTTTTTAGGGTACCCGAGGGTCACCAGGGCCACGCGCGGCGGTGACGCGAGGGGGTCACTGGAGACAATCCGCCCGACCGTGGGTGTCATGACCCGATCTCTTCACGGGAGCACTCGCCCTTGGAGAGCACATAGGGTGGAAGCTTAACGTGATTTACCGATCAGCGTCAAACGGAAGACGAGGAGGCAACGCAGACGCGGTTGCGCCCTGCGGCCTTGGCGCGATAGAGGGCGCGGTCGGCGAGGCGGACCAAGTCTTCGGCCCGTTCATCCTCACCGACAAGGGATGCAACCCCGATGCTCACCGTGAGAGGGTGCTCTTTCCCCTCTACCTGGATGGTGCCCTCAACCGCGGATCGAATCCGCTCTGCCTGGATCGCCGCATGGGAGAGATCGGTTTCGGGGAGGATGACCGCAAACTCTTCACCGCCGTAACGGGCAACCGAGTCCACTTCGCGGGAGTTTTTGCGGAGAACCTGGGCGAGCTCCCTGAGAACATCATCTCCCGCCAGGTGCCCGTGGCGATCGTTGAAGGCCTTGAAGTGGTCGATGTCCAGCATGATCAGGGAGAGGGGCCGGGCGTAGCGGACGGCACGGCGAATCTCCCCGTGAAGGAGCTGATAGAAGTAGCGGTGATTACAGAGGCCGGTCAGCTCATCGGTGTCAGCGAGACGCCTCGTCTCGGCGAAGAGGCGGGCATTCTCGATCGCCACGGCAGCTTGGTTGGCGAAAGAGGAGAGGAGATGCAGGTCCTCTTCAGAAAAATCTCTTGGCGCGTTGAAATGAACCCACATGACGCCCAGGCTTCGATCCCGGATCTGGAGCGGCAAGCAGACAGCGGCTTGGCGCCCCAGACTGAGTAATTGAGGATGAACCGCTCCGGGGCGCTCCTTGGCAAAGTCGGAGAGGACGAGGGCCCGCCCCGTCTTCCACACGCGCCGCGAGAGCCCTTCCGGTCGGACACCCAGGTCACCCGCTATTCCCCACGCGACGAGGTGGGAGACTTGGTCCGCTTCGTTGAAGAGCGCGATGTTGCTCGAGGCTGCCTCGGTCGCCGCCACGGCGCTCTTCACAATGGTGGAGAGAGTCTCGCTCAGATCGAGGGAGGCCGTGACCTGTGTGATGGACTTGTACAGCTCGAGGAGCTCGCGGTTGCGGCGAAAGAGCTGCCTGGACATCTCGCGGACCCGCAACTGGACGCGGATCCGAGCTACCAGCTCCTCAACGCTGTAGGGTTTGGTCACGAAATCGTCGGCGCCGATCTCGAGCCCGTGGATCTTGTCCTCCACACTGTCCCGGGCCGTGAGGAGGATAACGGGGATGTGCCGGGTGGCCGGGTCCCCTTTCAGGATCCGGCAGACTTCGAGGCCGTCCATGTCGGGCATCATGATGTCGAGGAGGACGAGAGAGACGGACTCTGCGGCGGCCACCTGGAGCGCCGCCTGACCCGAGGGGGCCACGGCCACCACAAAACCCTGCCGCTCCAGGGTCACCTGGAGCATCCGGAGGAGTCCCGGGTCGTCGTCTACGACGAGGATACAGGGACCCCCACTCCCGACAGGGAGGAGGTGATCCTCATGAGGGAAGTGGGCTGCCAGATTCTTTCCGACCAGGTTCTCTGTCATCCCTGCCGCTCCACCGATGCCATCTCTTCACTCCCCTGGATCCAACTCACGGGGTCGACGGGGGCGAGGCCGGTAGTCGGGGCAGGGCGAAGCTGAAGGTGCTACCCCGATTGACCTCGCTCCTCACCCAGATCCGTCCCCCATGGGCTTCCACGATGACCTTACAAATGTGCATCCCTAAGCCCGACCCGGAGGTTCTTGGAACCCCGGGGAGCTCGACCCGGTAAAACCGCTCGAAGACCCGGTCGACCTCCGTCACAGGGATGCCCATCCCCTCGTCAGTGACGTGGACGAGTGCCTCGGTTGCAGCCTCCTCTACCTTCACCCGGACGATCGTCCCCTGTCCAGAAAATTTCAAGGCGTTGTCCAGGAGATTCACGATGACACTCTCGAGCATCTCCAAATCGCCCCGGACCCGGAGGGGGCCAGAGGGCCCCTCGAGGTCGATCCGGACCCTGCGCTCCTGAGCGAAGGGCCTGAACCGATCGACGGTCGCATCAACAAGAGACAACAGGTCGAGCTCGCGGCTTTCCTGCACGATCTGACCGCTTTCAATCCGGGTGAGGCTCAGAAAGTTGCTCACGAGACGGAGGAGTCGGTCCACGTTCTGCTGGGCCATGGTGAGGAACTCACACCGAACCTCCGGGTCGACCCCATCGTCGTGGAGGAGTAAACTCAGGGAGCCCTTGATGGCGGTCAGCGGCGTGCGAATCTCATGGGAGATCGTGGAGAGGAAATCGGTCCGCTGGCGGTCGAGGGCCTGCAGGGCCTCTTTCTGTTGCCGGAGGGCCTGTGTCTGGCTCTCGAGGTCAGCCACCATGCCGGAGAGCACGGTGTTCGAGTCACTGAGCTGAGAGGCGTTCCCCTCGATCTGCTCGACGTAAGCCTTGAGAGAGGCGTGTGCGTCTTGCAGCTCATCAAGCTGACGGGTGACTCGTTCAGCGATCAACCGGTAGGACCCTGCCATCCGGTCGAAGGCCTGGACCAGCTGTCTCAGCGTCTCGTCCACTCTGCTCCCTTTTTCCGGCGTACCTCCGCCTTCGGACTCCCCCCGGGGGGACTCGGACCCGGGAGTCGCGGGTAGACCCGTAGGGTATCTGTCTCGAGGACTGCAAGTCCTATGCCGGGGGGTGAGTTCGCTAACCTATCGAATTACAAGGACGAAGGAAAATTCTCGGGTCGATGGCCAGCTCCCCGAGACCGCTCGCCAAAGGGGGCCCCCTTTCCCCCTTCAGCGGGCAGGGAAGATCTCCTCGGCGCGAAGCACTTCGGTCCCCTCCGGAGGGGTGAAGACAAAGAGGTCTCTGGAGAGACCCTCGTTCACTCGGGTCTCGGCGAACTGCAGGACGGTGACGTTTCCACTGGTGTCCTCAATGGTAAGTCCCTTGAGGAGCAGGGTCCGCCCGTCCACAACGAGGTGGAGCCGCCCGAGATGGGGATCCCTCACTCTGGGTCTGACCGTGAGCCGGAAGAGGGACCCTTTCTCCTCCCGGGAAAAGCCCTCCAGGATAAAGTCCCGATCCAACCGGCCTGTACCAACGAGAAAGTCGAAGGGGAGGGATGAGGCCTGGAGTTGGGAAATCGGTTGAACGATCGCCTGTTTGTCTCTTGGGACATAAGACCACATCATCGTCCCGTCAGAGACCACGAGCCGTTCCTCCGGTCCGATGTAGGCCCAGCGGATCATGCCCGGACGCTTGAGCATGACCCGACCCCAAGCCTCTTGCTCCTGACCGATGGCGAGATGGACCCGTTGATGAAAGAGGGCTTGCAGATCCCTGACGTGTTCGTAGAAGCTCTGCACCCGCCTGAAGACCGCCATGCCCGGCTCGACCGTGCCCCGTGCCGGAGCCGCGAGACACAGGGTCAGAAGTAGCAGGCCGACACCCCGCCTCATCGCGCGCCTCTCCATCCCCCGCCTTCCTCGGGTTCCACGAGAACCTCTCGCGGTTTAGTGCCATCCATCCCGCTCACGATACCTTCCTGTTCCATCCGTTCAATCATCCGCGCGGCCCGGTTGAACCCGACCCGGAGACGCCGCTGGATCATGGAGATCGAAGCCTGACGGCTCTGGATCACGAGGCGAACCGCCTCGCCGTACAGGGCGTCGTCCCAGTCGTCCTCGGGGAACACCTCCTGCTCCGAAGGGACCGCCATGGTGAAGGGCGGGGGCGACTCCATCCCCCGCAGGGTATCGACGACCCGGCGGACCTCCTTATCTGAGACGTAACAGCCATGAATGCGGACCGGCTTCGAGCTGCCCGGAGGGACGAAGAGCATGTCACCGTTGCCGAGGAGGGCCTCGGCCCCGTTCACATCCAGGATCGTCCGAGAATCCACCT
Source organism: Methylomirabilales bacterium (SeqCode) (assembly GCA_046758405.1). Classification (GTDB taxonomy): domain Bacteria; phylum Methylomirabilota; class Methylomirabilia; order Methylomirabilales; family CSP1-5; genus JBHIAD01. The sequence continues at coordinate 1,053 of JBHIAD010000010.1, read as the reverse complement.
TCGAGGAGACGTGGAAGGCGATGCGTGCGGGGAAGTTTGCCTTGATGACCCCCGTGATCACATCCACAGAGGGCCGCTGGGTGGCGATGACCAGGTGAATCCCCACCGCCCGGGCCATCTGCGCCAGCCGCGCCACGCCGCTCTCCACCTCGTTCGACGCCACGAACATCAGGTCGGCCAGTTCGTCGATCACGACCACGAGGTAGGGCAGGGGCTGCAAGTGCTCGCTGTTGCGGGCCGCTTGGTTGTAAGTGTCCATGCTCCGGGCCCCGACCTCGGCAAAGAGACGGTACCGCTCTTCCATGTGGGCGACCACCTGAGCCAAACGTTTTGCCGCCTCTCGTGGCTCGGCGACGACACGGTCGATGAGGTGGGGAATGCCGTTGTACGCCGCAAGCTCCACACGCTTGGGATCGAACAGGAGGAGGCGCAACTCCTCGGGAGAGGCGGCGTAGAGCAAACTCAGGATCATGGTGTTCAGGCAGACGCTCTTCCCGGAGCCGGTTGCCCCCGCAATGAGGAGGTGAGGCATCTGCATCAGATCGGCCACGGCTGGTCGGCCACCGATGTCCTTCCCCAGCGCAATGGTGAGCCGGGATTTGGCCGAGGTGAACTCCCGGGAGGAGAGGAGGTCGTGGAGGGCAACGAGACCACGCTGCTGGTTTGGGATCTCCACGCCGACCGCCGCCTTCCCGGGGATCGGGGCGACGATGCGGACGCTCATGGCCTTCAGCGCCAAGGACAAGTCGTCCGACAGGTTCGCGATCCGGTTGATCTTGACCCCGGGGGCAGGTTCAATCTCGTATCGGGTGATCACCGGGCCCGGGTGGACCTCGACCAGCGTGGCGTCCGGGAGCGAGCGCACGCTGCGCCAACGGGTTCGGGTGATGCGCGCCGAGGCGCGCTGCTGCCCGGTCGCCACGCGCACGCGGGCCGGGCGGTGTTCGGCGACCACCAGCGGCAGCGATAGCTCCCCCGTCCCGGGCGTCCCTGCCACCACGGCGAGGTAGCGCTTCGCCACGCGGTGCTCGTGGAACGCGCTGCGCAGACGCT
>JBHIAD010000009.1:0-22184 GCA_046758405.1 Methylomirabilales bacterium (SeqCode) | reverse complement strand
CCTCGTCCCGCAGCTCCTGGGGGAGCCGTTGCCGTCGCCACCGGTTCCGGAGGGCGATGGCCACCGCGCGTTTCGCCTCATGCTGCCCGATGATGTACCGGTCCAGCTCGGCGACAATCTGCTTGGGTGTCAACGTCTCCATGCTCATCCATGCTCATCCATACCCAACGTCGCTGCAGTACAAGACGATAACCACCGCTCGCCCGTTCCTTCTGTCTCGCTTATATGATTTCGACCGTGAGCTGGTCGTTCGAGTAGACCGAGATCTGGGAGGCGATCCGCATGGACTCTTCCACAATCTGTTCGAGATCCAGCGTGCTGAATCGCACCAAGGCCCGGGCGGCAGCGGCGGCATAGGGTCCCCCCGAACCGATCCCGACGATCCCGTCGTCCGGTTCGATGACGTCCCCGGTACCGGAGATGATGAAGGAACTCCCGCAGTCCACCACCACGAGGAGGGCCTCGAGGCGACGGAGCGCTCGGTCCATGCGCCATTCCTTCGCCAGCTCCACCGCGGCACGGGGCAGGTTCCCCCGGTACTCCTCCAGCTTTCCCTCGAGCCTGGCAAGCAGGGCAAAGGCGTCCGCCGCGGCACCGGCGAAGCCGGCGATAATCTGGTTTTGATACATGCGGCGGACCTTCTTCGCCGTGTGCTTCATCACGGTCTCGCCGAAGGAGACCTGGCCGTCCCCTGCCACGGCGACCCGCCCCTGGTGCCGCACCGACAGAATGGTCGTGCCGTGCACGACCAGTTCACGGTTCACCGTTGACCGTTCACCAAGGCTCCGGGAGGACGAACCTTTCCCGCTGAACCCTTTTATTTTCTTGTGCCGTGAACCATGAACCATGAACGGTGAACTCTCCCTATGAACTTGTGAACGTCTTCTCCGTGAACCCCGAACTGTGAACCGTGAACTCCGCTAGGCCCTCGGGTGGGCCTTATCATACACTGCCATCAGCCGATCCAGGTCGACGTGGGTATAACGCTGGGTGGTACTGAGCCCCGCATGCCCCAGAAGCTCCTGAATCGACCGGAGATCCGCCCCTGCCTGGAGGAGGTGGGTGGCGAAGCTATGCCGGAGCCCATGGGGTGTCACGGCTTTCGTCAGGCCCGCCCGGCGGAGGTATTTCTCGAGGAGGCGCTCGACGCTCCGGGCAGTCAGCCGTCCCCCCCGGTGATTGAGGAAGACCGGCCCACGCCGGCCACTGAGCCCCGAAGGCTGCCTTCTGCGGGTTTCCCCCCTCTCCGACCCCGTCGGCGGGGCCGCGTGTCGGGCCCCCAGGGCCTCCCGCTGGGAGAGGTACGCCTTCAGGGCCTCAATGGCTGGCCCCCCCACCGGGACGATCCGCTCCTTCCGTCCCTTCCCCAAGACCTTCACGAGCCCCTGGTCGAGGTCCAGATCCTCGAGGTTCAGGCCGGTCAGCTCGCCCACGCGAATCCCGGAGGAGTAGCAGAGTTCCAGCATGGCCCGGTCCCTGAGCGCCAGCGGGTCGGTTCCGCTCACCACCGCCATCAACTGAAACGCCTGGTCTACGGTGAGATAGGACGGCAGGCGCTTCGGCAGCCTGGGGGTCGCCGTCAAACGAGCCGGGTTCCACCCAAGCAGTCCCTCTCGGCAGCAGAACTGGAAGAGGGACCGAAGGGCCGCGAGGCGACGTGCGATAGTGCTCTTTCCGCATCCCTTCGTCCGGAGCTCCGCCATAAATGCTCGAATAAGCCCGGGGTCGGTCCTCGTCCACTGGCTTACTCCCATCCGATCCAGGAAGCGGGCGAACTGGGCGAGGTCGATCCGGTAGTTCCGGAGGGTATGAGGCGAGGCCCCATCCGCCTCCATCCTCCCGAGAAAACGGTCGATCGACTCGAACACCGCCACCCCTCATCCCCCATAGTGTCCAGGGGATAGCGACCTCGCTATCCCCCTAGAAATGTTGAGGATACGAGGATTCCCGCGCTATTTCAAGGAAAAACGGGCCTCCCCACCGCACGCCCCCCCATCGGAGCCGGTAGGCATCTCCGCGGTCAACGAGTCATCAGGAGAGCGGACACGACAACCCTGCTCATTGAGGCTTTGGAGCCCGTGCCCTGAAATAATGCGCCAAGGCGATCCAGAGAATCAGAACCCGGGGGTAGCTCATTATGTCTCTGGATATTCCCCAACGCAAAAATAGGCGCTGTTCCCAATTATTCCCCCTATTCCCTTTTCCGTCCCGCTCGATCTGTTGTATGATCTGTTCAGTGACGAAATTCATGCGAGATCAGACGATGAGGCTGTTGTCCATATGGGGTCAAGTCTGCTCTTGGCTCATCTTTGAAGAAAATCCCGGATCTGCGCATAGCGCCTACCAACCTTCCCGCCTCTTGCCATCTTCACCTGAATTCTCCCAACCGTACTGCTGACCGCCGAATAGCCCCCGACACCGAACACCTGTGCAATCTCCTCCTGTTTCATCCCCGCCATCCTTCGGCAGACATACATCGCCATCGCCCGTGCCTCGTTACGCTGCCCCCGCCGACTCCGCAGCAGGTCATGCTCCCCACACTCATATGCCTTGGTCACCACCTCAAGACATGTTTTCAAATCGGGTCGGATATAGGCCTTCACTTCGGGTACTTCTCTGATATCGGTCTGCCCCTTCCGCACTCGCTTCCGCATCCGTCCCACGAAGCGCTTCGTGCCCAGTACCGGCATCCACCGTCGACTCTCATAGAACAACTTCACTGGCTCCTCAATCTTTGATCGCATGAAGGCCAGAAATGCTTCCCGCCGCCCCTTGCGGGGAAACCGGCTCAGGAGTTGATCCACGTCCAACCAGGATGGCGGGGGTTCCTCCTTCACATACATGCGACAACTGCTCCATGCGTAGGCCTCTGGGACCCGCACCAGCCTGACTGCCACGGGATTCTGGTGGATGTACCTCGCTACGGCTAGCAGATACGCCTCCGCCTCTATTACGATCGCCTTGTACCGCCCTCTGAACAAGGGGCCGTCGCGCTTATGCCGCCGGTTGTAGCGCTGCGTATAGAGGCCATCGAGATGCCGCATGACGCGTGAAAGGTTGGCCTCGGGGGTTTGGAGCAGCAGATGGTAGTGAGTGTCCAAAAGGCAATAGGCAATCACCCGGATTCCCCACATCTCATGGCACTCGGCCAGGAGATTGAGAAAGAGCGCCCGATCCGATCGCTCGGTGAACACCGCTTGCGCGGTGAGGCCGCGGTTCATGATGTGGTAGTAGGCCTGCGGGAACACGATGCGGAGGGGACGCGCCATGGGAGAAGACTAGCAGGAGAGGACAACATGAGTCAAGAGCAGACTCGACCCCTTTACGACCCCTTTACATTCCAGTAAAGGCTAATGCCATAGTTGCCATTCGTTGCATAACTTCACCTCTCCTCGCGAGAATGGTATAGCTCAACCCGATCCCATCTCGCTTCTGATCCCCCATCACACTCTAGCTTACCTTCTTTCCATCAAGTCCCAGAATCCCACCAAGAGCGGCAAGCCTACCCAAAAGGCCACTATTCCGCCCCATTCTCCGAACCACTCGTAACCCGCTATGCACAGGGAAAAGAGGGTGACAAAGAAAATCCAATAGTTGATCCACGGGTGGTCACGGAACGGCCACTGGAGATCCCGAGGTGGCCACATAGGCTGCTAATCCTGCTGAAAATTCCCCGTTTTGCCTGAATCGAGGCAAAAAGCAAAACGCCCTTGCGAGCGCACTACACACCCGCCATTGGGCTCAGCCTGACCTCAACTCCTGACTAATACGAGTCTCTATTTGCATATGTTATCTCTCTGGACCGCCCAGAGGCGCTTGCAAAATGCCTCGCTGTGCTCAAATGTGCACGTGAGCATGAATCGGTTTTCCAGCCGTCGGCACTCCCGATATGGCTTGATCAGATAATTCCATATAGCACTCCCCGCAAAGACCACACCAGCGATGAGGAAGAGCGCGATCCAGAACCGCGTCTCCGAAGACAGTCGCCTGTCCCTGCCTACCGGTGAGCTCTCCTCAGCACTCAAGTCTTCCTCGGAGCGAGAGTGCAGCCAGCGCGAGGTCAAAATCAGCAGGATGAGCAGGAGCCATTTGCCGTGGCGAACGAAGTACTTGACGGATTCCTCGAATTTCCCAAATTCGTCGGATTGAGACACCTCCCTCAACCGGGAGGTGGCGGATTCGATTCCAGCCTCGGTCAGAACTCCCGCAGCATACATCGCGCCAAGGGTAACCCAAAATATGGTGAACGCGATGAACAACCACGTATGCCACGACACGCGCCTATACCACTTTATCGGCCTCATGGCGCGTCCCTTTCCCCTTTAGGAAACCTGGGGTAGCTCCAACCTCCATTTACCATTCCTAGCTCGAAGCAACACCCGCAAACTCTTCTGCAAACTCCTTGCGAAGAACTGATCTGAACTTTTGACGGGCTGAGTCCTCTGCAACAAGGACCTTGATGTATTGGCTGAACGCTTGACGGACTTCGTGGCAGAGATGTCGAGGGCTTATCACGACCAGCGGTTTTCTGATGACAGTCTTGTCCTGATCCAGAGAGAACTGGCCGCCCTTCTTGATGCGCGCCTCATGAATGAGGCCGTTCCGGAAGTCTTCGTAGAAGCGCTCCGCAAGTTGCACGTCCCGAAAGCTAGGCAGGTTCCTCTGAACAAATCTTTGAAAGCGCTTCCCCACTTTACCACCATACTGAAGTCGTGCGAGAGCATCGATGCAGCTGACAAGTATCAAACCGGCTGCAAAAGCCTCGCCTCGCTCGGAACAGTGATCCGCCGGATCGAGGTAGTAGGAGACGATCCGATGCTTGAACTGTTCGGGCAGGTTCGGACCACCGAGGTCAACCTCCGCGAACTTTACGTCCGGCGCGAAATAGACGAAATCACGGATCCTCATAACATCATCCCACCCAACTAGACCAGCACCTGCAAAAGGTTCCTGACATCATCTCACCCAAGCGCTGTGTGAGGCGAAGTAGGGGAGGAATGCTCCTAATGGAGCACCCAGCCAGCATTTCTGGCCTCCGTGCTGGCCGCCTACACTACTTGCAGGAAGTGCAAGAGAACAATCGGCCTCCCCCGCAGATGGCCAAAATAGCTTTCAACACAACCACCTCCTTTCGCCATCGCAAATCAGGCCCATTTTCGTTCTTCGCCGTTTAACCACAAGTTGGGGGTGAGAATGGGGACAGCGCCCATTGATTCTTCTGTGCTCAGCGCTTCTTCGCGCCGATCTTCCAAGATGAGCGCGATGGCCTCGGCCAAGCTCTACAGCGCCTCTTCTTGGGCTTTTCCCTGACCGTTCGCGCCCGGCACCTCGGGACAGTAGGCGATGAACCACTCACCGTCGCGCTCAAGGACAGTTGTAAACTCGTTCGCCATTGCATCCCCCCATTCCTCCTCATCCGTCAAGGAGGGAGTCTATCTCACACGAAGTCGATAAGACCGGATAACAGACTACCAGGACGGCCAGTCCCAGTCTAGTGCACCGTCCTCAGACCGCAGCCTCACTCAAGGTGGGCAGACCAGGCCGCGAGGTGGGCGAGGGAGCGGGAGGCGAGGGCGGCCTTGCGCTCGCCCTTGTCGCGGATGCGCGTCTCGCGGGGGGGTGCGGGTCGGGCAGGGGGCTACCCCCATTCCCACGGGTGGTGCCACTCTAGGAGCTGGGATGGAGTGACATCGTCACTCGGAGAGTTTCAGGAGGAGCCCGGTGCGGCGGACGCGGGCGAGACCATTGCTCCGCTGGTCATAGGGTCTTCCCTTCCACCTGCGCCCCGGCCCAGCGCACGACACGCTCGGCTAGGGCAACCGCGCGCCGGTATTCCTCCTCGCTGGCGTGTTCTCCCGTTCCAGGATAGCGGGCTTCCCAGGCGAACCCCGTCAACTCGACCGCGTCCTGCATCTCTTCGGGAACCTCAATGCCCGCCGTCCTGAGACCATTCAGCAGTTCCGAGAGGTCGTGGGTGTAGCGGAACTCGCGCTTGGATGCGCGATAGACCGCCTTGATCGCCTTCTCCGCGGCCTGCTGGGCGTGGAAGCAGAGATCCTCCCAGAGCGCGCCCTCTGGAAGGGGCACTTTGGCCAGCGCGAGATCGCTCCGTGCGCGCCGGAGCCAGTCCTCCGGAGAACCGGGGATCTGCCGGTCAGGGGGCACAATACAGCTCCCTGCCTTCTTTGAGCGCCGGGCAGATCACAAGCGACGGTTCGTCCGCAAATCGTCGGACATCTGATTCCGTGACCACCACGACGTCCTTCGCGACCCCCAGGCCCGAGAGCGCCCGGTAAATCCGCCGGGCCGTCTCCCGCCGATGCACCCCATCCGGCATGACGACGAGCACATCCAGATCGCTGTGCGGCCCCATCTGGCCCCTCGCGGCCGATCCGAACAGGACGACCCGGCGAGGGTGAGCGGCCTGAACGATCCGCTGCACCAGCTCGTCGAGGATTTCCTGGCTCAGCACCGGTGACGTGGTCATCGTGCTTCTCCAGACGGTGGGAGGTCCTCCCGCACCCGGACCATAAGGCCTCGTTGCAGAAAGTCGCTGTCAGTACCCGCCGGCTAGCAAAGTGTACACCGAGACCGGCCTGCTCCGCCACCTGTTCCCAGGTGGGTGCCTGTTCTCGGCTGCGGGCTCTCGATCCCCGGCGGACCAGCTACTTCTCCTCAGTCGAGGACGGACGCCCACTTCTCCAGATCCTTCAGGGAGCGGGAGGCGAGGGCGGCCTTGCGCTCGCGCTTGTCGCGGATTCGGGCCGCGAGGAGGGGGAGGAGCCCGAAGTTCGCGTTCATGGGTTGGAAGTCTTTGGCCGGCGTCTCGGTGACGTAGCGGAGGAGCGCACCGAGCATGGTGGTGGCCGGCGGCACCACCGGCTCCAGATCCCGCACCAGGCGGACGGCGTTGATCCCAGACACAAGCCCGCTCGCCATGGACTCGAGGTACCCTTCCACGCCGATCAACTGTCCGGCGAGGAACAGTCCCTTGTCTCCCCGAAATTGCAAGGTCGGCTGCAGGAGGGCCGGCGACGCGATATACGTATTGCGGTGGACGCTGCCGTACCGGAGGAACTCCGCCGCCTCCAGGCCCGGGATCATCCGGAAGAGCCGCTGCTGCTCCCCGCGGCGGAGGCGCGTCTGAAAGCCGACCAGATTGAACATCCGGCCCTCGACATCCTCTCGCCGGAGCTGCACAACCGCGTAGGGACGCCGACCCGTCCGAGGGTCCTCGAGCCCAACCGGCCGCATCGGGCCGTAGGCCAGGGCCTCGCGACCCCGCCGCGCTAGTTCCTCAATCGGCAGGCACCCTTCGAAAAAGCGGGCCTCCTCCAGGTCCTCGAAGGGGTGCAGCGGATAACATTCGGCCCCGACCAGCCCCTGCCAGAAGGCGTGGTACTCGGCCTCGGTCAGGGGACAGTTCAGGTAATCCTCACCCCCCTTGCCGTAGCGCGAGGCGGCGAAGACCCGGCTCCGGTCGATGGAGTCCCCGACCACGATAGGGGAGATGGCGTCGTAGAAGAACAGGAAGCGAGGGGCTTCGGCCGACGTCGCCTCGCCATTCGGAGCGGACGCCCTGGCCCTCGCCTGCTCAGCCAAGTAGTGATCGAAACGGGTCCGGAGATCAGCAGCCAGGGCATCTGCAGTGAGCGGTCCCGTCGCCACGATGAGGGGACGCATGTCGGGTATCCCACGCACCTCCTCCCGGACCACCTGGATTAGTGGGTGAGCCTCGAGGCGAGCAGTCACCTCCTCGGCGAAGGCAACCCGGTCCACCGCCAAGGCCGTCCCTGCGGGGACCGCGTGCCGGCGGGCCACCTCCAAGATGAAGGAACCCAGGCGGTCGGCCTCGGCATGGAGGAGGCCGCTGGCCGAGCCAAGCTCCTGGGACTTCAATGAGTTGCTGCAGACCAGCTCCGCGAAGAGCCCCGTCTGGTGGGCCGGCGTCTTGACCCGCGGACGCATCTCGAAGAGCCGGACCGGCCGACCACGCCGGGCCACCTGCCAGGCCGCCTCCGCACCGGCCAGGCCGGCCCCGATGATCGTCACCAAGCTCATGCATGGAATTATGGGTGCGGGCGGGTGTAATTGCAACCGTCTCGGGCGCAGCGGATCTCGGTTCCATTCCTGGAACGCTTCTCGATCAGGAAAGACGCCTCACAGGCAGGACAGCTCTCGGCGATCGGTCGGTCCCACAACATGAAATTGCACGTGGGATAGTTGGTGCACCCGTAGAAGGGTCTGCCCCGCCTGGACCGGCGCTGGGTCAAGGGCGAGCCGCACTCCGGGCATTTGACGTCGAGGGGAAGGGACTTGACCGTCTTGCACTTCGGATAATCGGAGCAGGCCATGAACTTGCCGTACCGCCCTTCACGGATCACCATCGGTGCCCCGCACCGGTCGCACTTCTCGTCGGTGGGCTCGGGCCCCGCTTTCGGCGCCCGGTTCAGCCGCAGGACGTTTCGGCACTCCGGATACCCCGAACAGGCCCAGAAGGGGCCAAAGCGACCCCGTTTGAGGACCATCTGGCGACCGCATTTCTCACACACCTTCTGTGCGTCGTTCGCGGTGGACGGTTCACCGTTCACGGAAGGAGGGGTCTCGCCTCCCTCGTGAACCGTGAACTCTGAACCGTGAACCTGGTTGAGCTCGCGGGTATTCCGGCATTCGGGATAGGCGGAGCAGGCCAGGAACTTGCCGAAGCGCCCCCACCGGATCACCATGGGCGCGCCGCAGCGCTCGCACCGCTCATCGGTCTTCTCCTCCAGGCCCTTGATGTTTTCCATCTTCGTCTGGGCCTCAGCCACCCAACGGTCAAAGGCCCCATAGAACCGCTTCATCTCCCGGAGCCAATCCGCTTTCCCCTCTTCGATCTCATCGAGGGTCGTCTCCATCCTCGCCGTGAACTCGTAATCCATGATGCGGGGAAAGGACTTGATCAAGAGTGCCACCACGATCTCGCCGAGCTCGGTCGGCAGAAACTTTCCCTTCTCCTTCACCACGTAGTCCCGGTTCTGGATCACCTGGAGGATGCTTGCGTAGGTGCTCGGGCGGCCGATCCCCCGCTCCTCGAGTTCCTTCACCAGGGTCGCCTCGGTGTACCGGGGAGGCGGCTGGGTGAAGTGCTGCTCGGGGGTGAGGGACCTGACGGCGAGGACCTCGCCCATGTGAAGCGGCGGAAGCGAACGCTCCTCCTCGTGCCCGCCGTTTTCCTCTCCCTCGTCCTTCGCCCTGACCCCCTCGTCCCTTCCCTCCACGTAGAGCCGGGTGAATCCCTGGAAGCGGGTCACTCGGCCGGTCGCCCGGAAGAGGTACCGGCCGGCTTCAATGTCCGCAACGGTCACATCAAAGACGGCCGGGGGCATCTGGGACGCGACGAAGCGGTTCCAGACCAGGGTGTAGAGCCTCAGCTGATCCCGGTTGAGATGGGAGGCCACTGACGCCGGGTCGTGAAAGACCGATGTGGGGCGGATCGCCTCGTGGGCCTCTTGGGCCCCGCGGCCGCTCTTGTATGCCGGAGGACGATCGGGCAGAAACTCCTGCCCGAAGCGCTCGGCGATGTAGCGCCGGGCCTCCTCCTGGGCCTCGGCCGCCACACGGGTCGAATCGGTCCGCATATAGGTAATGAGCCCGACGGCGCCCTCCGCCCCGAGGTCGATCCCCTCGTAGAGCTGCTGGGCGATGACCATCGCACGTGAGGCGCTCATGTGCAGCTTCCGGACGGCCTCCTGTTGGAGCTTCGACGTGGTGAAGGGAGGGACCGGGAACCGGCGCCGCTCCTTCGTCGCCACCTCGTGAACCCGGAAGGTCCTGCCCTCAAGCTCCCGCACAATGGCCGTGGCCGACGCCTCATTCCCGACCGCCACCTTCTCACCGTCGATCCGAACGAGTCGGGCGCTGAAGGTGGGCGGCATCCCGGCCTGAAGCAAGGCGTCGATCGTCCAGTACTCTTCCCGGGTGAAGCCGCGGACCTCATGCTCGCGCTCGAAGATCAATCGGAGTGCGACCGACTGGACCCGTCCCGCGGAGAGGCCCCGCCGGACCTTTTCCCAAAGCAGGGGGCTGAGCCGATAGCCGACGATGCGATCGAGGATCCTGCGTGCCTGCTGGGCCTCGACCTTCTTCATCTCGATCCGTCCGGGCGCGGCAAAGGCAGCCTGCACGGCCCGCTTGGTGATCTCATAGAAGCTCACACGGTGAATGGTCTTCTTGGCTCGCTTGAGCTCCTGGGCCAGATGCCAACCGATCGCCTCCCCCTCGCGATCCGGGTCGGTGGCCAGGTAGACCGCATCGGAGGCCTTCGCCGCCTTGCGGAGCTCCTCCAGGACCTTCTCCCGCCCTTTGATGACCTGATACTCGGGCCGGAAGTTTTTCTTCACGTCCACGGCAAGCCGGTTTTTCGGAAGGTCCCGGACATGCCCGTAGGAGGCCTTGACCGTGTAGCTCCGCCCCAGGAACTTGTGAATGGTCTTCGCCTTTGCGGGCGACTCAACGATGACGAGCGACTTTGGCACGCTGCTTTCCCTTTCCGGCGAACGGAACCTTCATGAAGGCCTTCCCCTCAAGCTGCCGGATGTGCCCCTGCATTTCCAGTTCCAACAGGGCAGCGGCGACTACCGAAGCGCCGAGGCCGGAAGTGCTGATCAACTGATCAATCTGAACCGGCTCCTCTTCCATCAGGCCGAGAATCTGTCCCGCATGGCCGTCAGGTGCGGGCGGCCTCACCGCCGCCGGAGGCTGATCATGCGCCGCCTCGAGCTGCGGAGCGATCTCTGCAATGACATCCTCCCAATCCTCTGTGAGCTTCGCCCCCTCCTGGATCAGCCCGTGGCAGCCACGGCTCCGCTCCGAGGTCACCGGCCCGGGGACTGCGAAGACCTCTCGCCCCTGTTCCAGGGCACAGTGGGCCGTGATGAGTGCCCCGCTCTTGGCCCGGGCTTCCACCACCACGACCCCCAGGGCAAGGCCGCTGATCACACGGTTCCGCTGGGGAAAGTTCCCCTGCAGGGGCTTGGTCCCCAAAGGGAACTCACTCAGGAGCGCCCCGTGCGCCTCCACCTTCACTGCCAGGGCCTTGTGCTCGGGCGGATATATCACATCCACGCCACTACCCAGTACCGCCAGGGTCCGCCCCCCGACACCCAGAGCGCCCCGATGGGCCGCCCCATCGACCCCACGGGCCAAGCCGCTCACGATCGTCAGGCCGCGCAAGGCGAGCTGTCCCGCTAGCTGGCTGGCCACCTCCTGTCCGTAACGGCTCGGGTGGCGGGTCCCGACGACGGCCACCGCCAGGGTATCCTGAGGAGTCAGGGTCCCCGCTAGATAAAGGATAGGAGGCGGCTGGGAGATCTGCCGGAGTCGCGTCGGGTACTCCGTATCCCCCCACGTCAAGAATCGAATCCGGCCCTGGGCCAAACGTTTGAGGACGGCCCCCAGTTCCCGCTCGACCGGGAAGGCACGGATTGCCTCCCCCACCCCCGGACCAATTCCATGGACCGCCGTGAGCTTCCGCACGCTCGCCCGGAGGACCTGTCGAGCCGACCCGAAGTGCGAGAGCAGCGCCCCGAAGGCCGTCGGGCCCACATGAGGGACAAGGGATAGGGCGAGCTGGGCCTCCCGCTCGTCCATCGCATCGCGCTCCACCGTATGAGGAAGAGGGACCGGTCCGGTTGCAAGGGTAGCACATACACCCGTCTGAAACCCGGCGTCAAGGTCTTTCCGGCGATGCCGCCCCGCGGACCTCCACACGCGAGCAGGGGAGGACCCCCGGATCCGGGGAAAGCTAGGGCACCTTCCGAACCAGCGTAATCCGGTCCCCGACCCGAATATCAGCATTGCTCCGGGTCAACAAGGCGGTGGCTGACGTGCGGCTGGTGCGGATCACCACGAGGTCCCCGTAGTCAAGCGGCGACGGCCTGACGGTCTGACTGTGGAGGGGATCGCGAATCTTGCCAACGAGACGCTCGACACGAAACTCGTCTCCCGGAACGATCTGCTGGTCCTGACCGACATCGATATACACCACGTCCCCCTGACCGAGCGCCGTCTTATCCTGGAGCGAACCGACGATGGTGCCCAGGACCCGCTCCTCGGCAGCAATGGTCTCTGTCACCCGTAATGGGCTCTCCATCTGCCACGGGACGAGACGATCACCAACCGCAATGTCCTGACAGGAGTAGACGATCTTTCCGCGAAGGGAGGAGGAATCCACCTGGGTCACCTCGACGGTCCCCAGTGTGAGCACCTTCAGGCCCACCCGATCACCTGTCACCGGATGCTTCACGGTACCGGCCAGCCGAAGGATCTGGAACCGATCCCCGACAGTTGCCGTCCCCGGGAGGCTGATGAAGACCTCGTCCGGGAAGGCCATGCCGATCTTCTCCTCCACAGCCTGCAGAATCACCCCCCCCTCTGGCACCTCATCCTTCCGGGCCACGAGACTGCTACACTCCACGGTCTTTGGCTCCATGACCAACCGCTCACGCTGGGGTGGTCGCCGGAACACGGGCTGCTCCTCGGGAGCCTTGGCGATGACTGGCTCAGGCTCCGGTACCGGTGGCGCCTCCGCCACCGGGGGCTCGGGTGCCGGGAGAGGAACAGGTGCGACCGGCTCCTCCGTGACCGGTAGCGGTGGGGCGGGGGGGACATATCCCGGCACGAGGATCGGATCTCCCTGATAGATCAGGTTCGGGTCTGTAATCTGGGGATTTCGAGTCCAGATCTGCCGCCACGCACGGGGATTATCCAAGAAGCGGCGGGAGAGCTCCCAGAGGGTATCCCCTTCCCGCACCAGGTAGGTCCCGCTCGGGGTCACCTCAGGCCGAGGGCCTTCGGGGGCCTGCTGGGCAAGGGCCGACCCCCCAACGGACCCAGCCACCACAATAATCCCGAGCACGATCGATCGGATGCGCAAATGCTTCATACCTCCCTCCTCAGGTTGCACCCAGGTCCCCATCGGACCAAAACCGGTCCACCACCTCACAGATGGCGTGCCCGATCGTGATATGCACCTCCTGCACACGGGCCGCGGAAGCTGAGGGGACCACGAGCGCCAGGTCCACCAACTCCTTCAGCCGCCCGCCGAGCCCCCCCGTGAATCCCACCGAATGCATCGCGCGGGCCCTCGCCACCTCCACCCCCCGGAGGACGTTGGGCGACTCCCCGCTGGTGCTCAGCGCGTAGACCAGATCGCCCGGTCGACCCAGGGCCTCGATCTGCCTGGCGAATACCTCCGCGAAGGCTCGATCGTTGCTGACAGAAGTCAGGATTGAGGTGTCCGTGGTGAGTGCCAGGGCCGGCAATGCCTCGCGCTCTCGCGAAAACCGATTCACGAACTCGGCTGCAAGGTGCTGGGCGTCCGCCGCGCTTCCGCCGTTGCCGAATATCAGGAGCCGTCCCCCTCCCCGGAACGTCCCAAGGGTCATCTCGCAGGCCTGCAAGACCTGCTCGAGGGAAGAATCGAGAAAGGCCTCCTTGACCACAAGGCTCTCTCTGAAGAGTGCTCTCACGATCTCCCGCACGCGCCACCCCATCCCTGTCCATGCCTATACGGTCATCTCCTTGCCTCATATACTCCGCTCCATGGCCGTGTCAAGGAGAAAGGCCCGCCACTGGCTCGCTCCTTGCCCCTTGCACCTGGGGGATCTCCCTGTCCTCCTCAATCCCGTAGAGCAGACCCCGAATCCGGGTGAGGGCGTGCTGCACCTCGGGCGGAGCAGTCCCGGCCCCCTCCCCAAGGGAGCGCTCAAGTCGCGTCACCTCGGCGAGGAGGGCCGATCGTCGGCGCGCAACCTCACCGGCAAGGCTGTTGACCAAGTCCCCCAGCTCCGTGAACTGATCACCCTTCCTGAGATGGATTGGCACGGGGATCTGGCCCCGCGCCAACACCCGGAGGGCCTCCTTGAGTCGGTGAATCGGTCCAGCCACACGATGGGATACGAAGATCGACTGCAACCCGACCAGCAGGGCGATGAGCAGGACCGCCGGCCAGACCTGCCGGTTGAGGGTAAGAATCTGGAGACTGACACCCACTTGTCGGCCAGCCTCCCTCGTCGCATCCAGTTCTACCTGGAGAGGGTGAAAGACGATGAAGCCGAGGGCGAACGAGTAAAAGATGCAGAAGAGGGCCGTCTCGATGGCCAGGGGTACTTGATAGTGTGGATCGATCAAGAAGCGACGACGCCGAAAGGCTGGGTATGCCATCGGGGCTCTCCTGCTCGGATCAATCGGATCAAAAGGGATCTGTCCTCCTCAAAGCCCTTCCACGTCTGAAGTTCGTGCAAGTTCTATGCCCGGATAGGCTGTTTCCTCCTGGCAGGGAGGGGTGCCCTCTGGGCAGCCGCGACGGCGGGGCTCCGGTAGGCGGGGGTCTTACTGGACTTACAGTGTCTTGTCCTGGTGTGATCGATGTAAAATCTGCGGAACCGGTGGGCTCGACTTGGCGGGGTAAGGTCCCCCACCCCCGGCACACCACCCGCTCGGGGAGGTCGCGGAACGGCCTGGGCCACCGTACGACATCAGGCGAGCGCGGCCGTCTCGATTGAAACACGGACGTGTGGAGATCGCCTGTCCCAATCAGGCGCGTTCCTGGAATGTGGGCCCTACCGTCCAGCCCGGCGGCGGCGTCCTCGCACCCGCCACTCGTAGACGATCGGAGAGGCGACAAAGACTGACGAGTAGCTCCCCACCACGATCCCGAAGGTGAGCGCGAGGGCGAAATCCCTCAGGACTTCTCCTCCAAGGATGAGAATGGCGAGGAGGGCCGCGAGGGTGGTGATCGAGGTCATGATGGTCCGGCTCAGGGTTTCGTTGATGCTGACGTTCATGATCTCGGCCAAGGTGCCGCGACGCCTCCCCCGCAGGTTCTCGCGGATCCGATCAAAGACGACCACCGTATCGGTGAGGGAATACCCCGCTAGGGTGAGGAGGGCAGTGACGGTGAGCAGCGTGATCTCGCGACCCAAGATGAAGAAGAGGCCCAGGACCACCAGGACGTCGTGAAAGGTCGCCACAGCGGCCGCGATCCCAAAGCGAAACTCGAAGCGCCAGGCGATGTAGCTCACGATCCCGATGAGCGAGATGAGGATGGCCCACAGGGCCGCGCGCTGGAGCTCTCGGCCGATCACCGGGCCCACCTCGTTCGAGCTCTCCAGAACAAAGGCATTGCCAGAGAACCCCTCTCGGAGGATCTCCAGCACCCGGGCCGCCGTCGCCTGCACCCCTCCTTCGCCATGCTTGATGCGGATCAGGACCCGCCGTCCCCCTGCGAACTGCTGGGGATTGCCTTCCGTCAGGGCTCCTCTGCTGAGGACCTGCCGCACCCGCCCGAGGTCAACCGGCCGCTCGAAGCGGACCTGGACCGCAGTCCCGCCGCTGAATTCGATGCCGAGGTTCGCCTGGCCGCGGGCAATCTGCACGGCCGCCACGACCCCGAGAAGGACGAGGACAGTCGAGAGCACAAAGGCACCCCGCCTGAGCCCGATAAAATCAAACTGGGTCTTCCCGATGATCTCCATCGCTCCCGGTCCCGAACTGGCGTCGATCCACCGAGGGCAGGGCCAAGACCTCCGCCCAACCCCCGACCTGCTTGTCTTCCTACACCCTCAGCGTCTTCATTCCCCGAAGGATCAACCAGTCATAGACGACCTTCGTCCCCACCGTGGCGGTGAAGAGGTTGACGATGACCCCAATCGACAGGGTCACCGCAAACCCCCGGACGGGTCCCGTCCCGAAGAGAAAGAGGGCGAAGGCCGTAATGAGTGCCGTGACGTGAGAGTCGAGGATCGTGACCCAGGCCTTGCTGTACCCCGCGTCGATGGCCGAACGAATGGTCTTCCCGAGACGCAGCTCCTCCCGGATCCGCTCCAGGATCAGGATGTTCGAGTCGACCGCGATCCCGATGGTCAGGGCGATGCCGGCGATCCCCGGCAACGTCAGCGTAGCGTGGAAGGCGGCCAGGGCGGCCAGCACCAGCAGCAGATTCAGCAACAGGGCCGCATCCGCGATGAGCCCGGCCGCCCGGTAGTAGGCGGCCATGATGAGGATCACCAGGAGACCAGCCAACAGGGAGGCCCGGAGCCCCGCCCGGATGGAGTCCTGCCCCAGGGACGGCCCGACCGTGAGATTGCCGATTACCTGCACGGGGGCGGGCAGGGCCCCGGCCCGGAGGACGATGGCCAGGTCCCGGGCCTCCTCCGGTGTGAAGCGGCCCGTGATCTGACCTCTCCCCCCAGGGATCTTTTCATTGACTCGCGGGGCTGAGTAGACGGTCCCATCCAGGACGATGGCCAGGTACCGCCCGACGTTTTTCTCGGTCAGCTCGGCGAAGAGCTGTGCCCCCTCCCGGTCGAACTCGATCGAGACGTAGGGTAGGTTCGTGTCGGGGTCGAACCGCACCCCAGCCGAGGTCAGGACATCTCCGGTGAGGAGGGTCTTCTTCTCCAGGAGATAGGGAATGCGACGGATGACGGTCCCGCTCTCATCCACGAGCTTGCCGTAGAGGATCTCGGAGCCCTCGGGGACCTTGCCCCGGAGGGCCTCCTCGAGGCTGTGCTGGTTGTCGAGCAGCTTGAACTCGAGCTGGGCGGTCTTGCCGATCAGATTGATCGCGCGCTCCGGATCCTTGATCCCGGGGAGCTGGACGATGATCCGCGTCTCCCCTTCGCGGTGGATCAAGGGCTCGCGCACCCCGAACTCGTCCACGCGGTTGCGGATCTTCTCCACGGTCTGGTCGACCGCGGACTCGCGGATCCGGGCGGCTTCGGCGTCGCCCAGGGTGAGCAGGATCGTCCCCTCCTCCTCGGTCCGGGACATACCCTCGTAGACCGCCAGGACGCTCACCGCTCGGGTTCGGGCATCCTCCTCCGCCACCTCGAGCAAGATCTGCCGAGCCCCGCGCCGCTCAAGGCGCGCGTACGGGATCTCCTCCCGCTCGAGGGCCCGCCGGATCTCGGCAACCCGCCGCTCCACGACGTTCGTGACTGCTTGCTCCTCCTCGACCTCGAGGACAAGGTGCATCCCACCCTGCAGGTCGAGTCCCAGACGGATCGGTTCCGGGGGCGAGGCGACGATCAGGGGCCGGACGTAGCGCCACCAGGCGGGGAGCCCTTCTTCACCGAGCCAGGATGGGAGGAGGTACAGGACGGACAGGAGGGAGGCCAAGCCGATGAGGCTTACCCGGAAACCGAGGGCTCGTTTCACAGGGAGCACCCTCGCGGACACGCACCCGATCCCTCACCCCTGATGGGAAAAGAGCGGCACCACGAGGATTCCTTGGTGGCGGTGGGGAGAGCGAAGGTGGTGAGGAGAGCCCGGCAGGTCTGAGTCATCAAGTCAGGACCGAGACCTCCTCGGGGGCATCGGCTGGCGGCCGTCGCTCCAACATCTTGTGCGGGAGCCGCCCACGCCGACCCATGATCACGCCCCGTTTCATCTCAAAGATGGAAAGATTCTTGCACTCCAACCGCGCGGCGATGTGCTCCGCGGCCTCTTCGGGCCGGACCGCTGCCCCGCAGGTAAAGATGTCAACGGCCGCGTACTGATACTCGGGCCAGGTATGAATCGACAGGTGGGATTCGGCGATGACCACCACACCGCTTACCCCGAAGGGTTTGAACTCGTGAAAGGCCACGTCAAGGACGGTAGCCTTGCAGACCTGAGCTGCCGAGACCATAATGTCCTTGACGACCTCGACCTTCTTGAGCAACTCCGGGTTGGACCCATGCAGGTCAAGCAAAAGGTGTTTGCCCAGCGCCCTCAATACACTACCCCCTTTCGCCCCGCGCGCCCACGGAATGCTTCGACGCGTCTCACCTCCCCCGATGGGTTAAAACAACTTTTTGCCTTATACAACCTTTGTAGGAAAATGCAAGAAAAAAATGTCAGTGCCGTCATCTCCCATCGCTAAGATACCTGATGCGGGCCAGCCGCTGCCGACCCTCGCCTGGTCGGTGCTCCTGCTCACCCTGGTCGTCCCCTGGGCCATCTGGCCAGCTGCGAGCAACATCTACATCTCCCCAAAGCAATTCGTGATCGGCACGGGGATCTTAGCGATCGTCCTCATGTGGTTCTTGCAATCCGGGTGCCAGGGTCGGCACCAGATTCCGTGGACCCCCTATTCGCTCCCGGCGATCGGGTTCCTCGGCTTCGCGAGCCTCTCCCTCACCCAAGCCACAGACATCTACTCCGGGATCGACGCCGTCTACCGACTGCTCCTCTTCGTCATCCTGTTCCACGTCGCAAGCCTTCCCCTGAGCGCGGCGCGCGCCCGCCACGGGCTCGCCATGGCCATGATGATCTCGACCGGGCCCGTGGCCATCTACGGGTTTTTGCAACAATTCGGCATAGACTTCCTGCGCCTCTCACAGCGGTACGTGCCGGTGGGGACAATCGGCAACACCGGCCATGTGGCCGAGTACCTGATCCTGACCATCCCACTTGGGCTCGCCTGGTTCTCGACCGAAAGCAGGCGCCCCATCCGGGTCGGCGTCGGCCTCTTGCTCTGCCTCGCCTCCCTTCACCTCATTCTCACCAAGAGCCGGGGTGGCTGGGTCGCCGCCCTTGGGAGCCTCACGGTCATGGGACTCTGCCTCGCCTGGGGGCGCTCCGATCAAGCGCTCGGGGGACGCCAGGCAGGCCGGCGCATTCTCGGCTGGGGCCTGGTGTGGCTTGGCCTGATCGTGGTGGCCTCCGTCCTGATCCCGGGTCTGTGGCAGACCGTGGGCCAGCGGGTCCTATCCATCTGGGACCTCTCGGAGGTGGGGGTGCGGGTCCGCCTCTTGATCTGGCAGAGCACCCTCTCCCTGATCCGCGACCATCCCCTCCTGGGGATTGGAGCTGGCAACTTCGGCCTCGCCTACGCTGCCTATCGACCCGCCGAAGAGTGGCGGCTCTCGGCCGGGGCGGCGGTAATGGAAGCCCACAATGACTTCCTCCACGTCGGGGCCGAAATCGGGATCTTCGGACTCATCTGCTTTCTCTGGCTCCTGGGACGAGCCCTCCATCTTGCCTGGCGGTCCGCTCGGGAGGCCGGAGAGCCCCGGGAAGCCCTCTGGGCGACCGGGGCCCTCGGTTCTCTCGTCGCCTTCACCGTGTATGCCGGCTTTGGGTTCCCCCTGGAAAACCCGACCTCCGGTCTCTACTTCTGGCTCCTGATCAGCCTCGTCTCCTCTCTGCCCCAGGGCGCGACTGGTCAGGCACCCGTGCGACTTCTCCCGGCACGGTCGGCGCTGCTCTTGCCTCTCCTCCTGTCCCTCGTACTGGCGGGATGGCCCCTGGTCCTGGGACAATTCCAGGCGTCCCTTCGCCTGCGCGAGGTGAAACGATCCCTCGCCCGGGGGGATGAAGAAGCTGCCCGGGCTGCCTATCAAGAGGCAATCGACTGGTACTTCCCGATCTTCTACATCCAGCAGCTGAGAGCCGAGCACTTGGATGAACGGCGCTTCCTGCCGGCCGTCCTGGAGGAGTACCGGGCTCTGCTCAGGCAACGGCCGGACGACCCGGACCTTCTACTCGACCTGGGGGTCATCCTCGGCAAGCTGGGGAAATACGACGAGGCAGTCGTCACATTCCGCCGGGCCATCGCCATCGTCCCAGGCGAAGCCGCCGCACACGAGAACCTCGGCTTCGCCCTGCTGCACCAGCATAAGTACTTCGAGGCGGTTCACGTCCTTCGAGCGGCCGTACGCCTTGAGCCCCAGCGGGCCAGCGCCCTTGCCAAGTTGGGGGCTGCCCTCTACAAGATGGGTGAGCGCGCAGAGGCCATCGCGGTCTGGCGCCGAGCACTCGAACTCGACCCCGGGATGCTTCCGGTTCGCTCCCTCTTAGAGACCCTTCCAGCCTCACCTGGCTAAGAGACCCCCGCGGAGAAGAACGCGCAAGCCCGGCACAAATATTGCACCCTATGCACCACAAGTCTTCGAAATCTCGGCACTTAGGGGAAATTATGGAGAACCCGACTGCAGGAAGGCGACCGATCCTCGGCAGCCAGGCGGGAATCAGTCTAATCGAGGTGATCCTCGTCATGGTTCTCCTTGGCCTCCTGGCCGCCTTAGCTGTCCCACGCTTCCCATCCCCCCCGAGGGCTGGAGCTGCGGCGAGGCGGCTTGTCTTTGACCTCCAGTATGCCAAAGAGCTGGCCACCCGCTCCCAGACGATGAGCGGCATCTACTTCGTCAGCGGGACCGAGTACCGCGTGTTCCAGAATAACGACATCAACCAGCCGACCCGCGATCCACTCGCGGGAGGGGATTTCGTTGTCACCATGTCCAACCAGTTCTCGGGGGTGACCATCACCCAGTTCTTTGCCGGCAACACCATCAAATTCGATAGCCTTGGCACCCCGCTGGACGGCGCCGATGCCCCGTTAGGCGCGCCAGGCACGATCACCCTCTCCTTTGATGGGAAGACCTGGACCGTGACGGTGCAACCGAACACCGGGAAGGTGACGATGTCATGAGCGTACCGAGACTCCATCGGAATGAGCGAGGCATCACCCTGCTGGATTTGATCCTCGTCATCCTCCTTATCGCCCTTGCCTTGCCAGCCATGATGCGACTCTTCATCGAGGCGACGCGGGACAGCACGCTCAGTGCGACGGTCACCGGAGCCCACGCCCTGGCCTCAACCCTGCTGGAAGAAATCCGCTCCAAGCGTTGGGACGAAAATGCTGGCGCTCCGAGCCCAATCCTGGGCCCCGAAGTCGGGGAGACCCGTCCCACCTATGATGACGTGGATGACTTCACCGGCCTCAACGAGTCTCCGCCTCTGGACTCCCAAGGCACCACTATGGCCGGATTCGAAAATTTCCGACAGCAGGTCTCGGTCTGCTATGTGGCGAATACGGACCTCGACACCTGCGTCGGGGGAACGTCGAATTACAAGCGGGTCACCGCCACGGTCACCACTGCCTCGCAGAGAACCATCGAACTGGTGACCGTGCTCTCTAACTTTTAGGGTGAACAATGCGAAGAGACTGCGAGCGATCGGTGAGAGGGCAACAGGGGCTGACGCTCCTTGAAGTCATTCTCGTGTTGGTGCTGATCCTCCTCTTGGTGGGGATCCTCGCTCCGGCCCTGCGCAAGGCCGCCCAAAGCTTCGGTTCCGTGGAGACCCGGGCTGGCCTCACCGTTCAAGCCCGCGGGGCGGTGCACCGAATCGTCCGGGAGGTGAGAAATACGCAGAAGAAGCCGAACAATGCACCCAACATCACCACTGCCGATACCGCGACTATCACCTTTGTGGATGTCCTCGACAATATCGTCACCTTTTCCTTGGCGGGCAGCACGGTGCAACGTGGCGGGGATGTCCTCGCGGACAACGTCGCAGGCCTCCAGTTCCGGTATTTCGACGGGAGCAACGCCGAGCTGACCCCGCTCCCCCTCAACGCCGTTAATCGTGACAACGTCCGGAGGATCCTCGTGATACTGACCCTTCAGGATCGTGGCCAGACGACCACCCTGAGTGGCCAGGTGTTCCTCCGAGACCTGACAGGGTTATGAGATGAAGATGGCGCTTCTTACGAATCAAAAGGGAGTCACCCTCATCGCCGCCGTGGCGACGCTGGTGATCCTCTCCCTGATGGGCGTGGTGTTAGTCTCTTTGGTCGGGACGCAAACCCACTCCACCCTGCATCAAGGCCAATCCTCCCAAGCCTTCTACCTGGCCGAGGCCGGGGCTCAACGAGCCCTGACCTACCTCTCGAGCGAAGGGGGAGATTGCGCCTCCACCTCCTTTCCCAACGTCCCACTCGGGCCAGGGACCTTTACGGTGACGGCCACCGCGTATCATCCCACTCCGACTACCCTCAACGGTGGCATCGGAGCGGGCGATACCACTATCCCAGTCGTGTCCACGGCGGGGTACGCCCCCCGGGGGCGGATCACCATCGAGGCAGAAGAGATCGATTACACGGGCACCACTGGAACCACCTTCACGGGGGCCCGGCGAGGGGCCAACAACACCATTGCCGCAAACCATGGGAATAATAAACCCGTGAGTCAGAATCAGTGCACGGTCACTTCAACCGGTGTGCTCCCGAACGCCACGGTCGGCGACGCCAGAGGGGTGGTCGAGGTGGCCATATCATCTCCTGACTGGGCGACCGTGGCCTCGCCCACGACCCAGAACCTCAACGCGGTGTCCATGGTCTCCGCCACCGACGGGTGGGCGGTGGGGAATCACGG
>JBHIAD010000008.1:0-23285 GCA_046758405.1 Methylomirabilales bacterium (SeqCode) | reverse complement strand
AACATCATCATGATTGGGCCGACGGGCGTGGGCAAGACCGAGATCGCCCGGCGGCTGGCGAAACTGGCGGAGGCCCCCTTCATCAAGGTGGAGGCCTCGAAGTTTACCGAGGTCGGCTACGTCGGCCGGGACGTGGATAGCATGATCCGGGACCTGGCGGACATCGCAGTGCATATGGCGAAGGCGGAGCAGACTAGGCTGGTGGAGGCCCGCGCCGCCGAGCAGGCCGAGGAACGCCTCCTCGACCTCTTGCTGCCCGTCGCTCGCGCAGGCTCCCCCCCGGCCAGCTTTGAGGCGGCCCAGCCCTCGAGCCCCGAGACCCGCGAGAAGTTCCGGACGATGCTCCGAGAGGGTCGGCTGGATGACCGCATGGTCGAGCTGGAGGTGCGGGATCGGGCGATGCCGGGAGTGGAGCTCCTCGGCGCGCCTGGGATGGAGGGGTTGGACGTGCAGGTCCGCGAGATGCTGGAGCACCTGTTGCCGAAGCGCAGTCGCCGCCGACGGGTGAAGGTGCCCGAGGCCCTCCGGATCCTGACCCAAGAGGAAAGCCAGAAGCTGATCGACATGGACGAGGTCGTGAGCGAAGCGATCCGGCGGGTCGAGGACTCGGGCATCGTCTTCCTGGACGAGATCGACAAGATTGCCGGTCGGGAAAAGGGACACGGCCTGGACGTCTCCCGGGAAGGGGTGCAGCGGGATCTCCTCCCGATTGTCGAGGGGTCCACGGTGAATACGAAATACGGTCTGATCCGGACCGACCACATCCTCTTCATTGCGGCCGGGGCCTTTCACGCCAGCAAGCCCTCGGATTTAGTGCCCGAGCTCCAGGGGCGCTTTCCCCTGCGGGTCGAGCTCAGGAGTCTGACCAAGACGGACTTCATCCGGATCCTGACCGAACCCCAGAATGCCCTGGCGAAGCAGTACACGGCGCTCCTCCAGACAGAGGGGGTCGAGCTCCGCTTCACCCCGGAGGCGATCGACGAGATCGCGGAGATTGCGACGGCGGTCAACCAGACGACGGAAAACATCGGGGCGCGCCGCTTATACACGATCCTCGAGCGGCTCCTGGAAGAGGTGTCTTTCGAGGCCCCCGGGATGGGCGGGGTGCGAGTCGAGATCACCGCAGCCTATGTGCGGGAGCGCCTCAAAGATATCTACACCGATCAAGACCTCAGTCGGTACATCCTGTGAGGAGGGTTGCCCCCCGGGATCCCGTGGCCGCGTCGCGGGGGGGGTGCCGTGGAGCGAAGATGATGGTGACTGGCAGTGCAATCGCCGGGTGGGAGGTCCGCCGTGACTGATCCGATGATTGCCTCGGCGATGGCCAAGGCGGAGATCCTTGTCGAAGCCCTTCCCTACATCCGTCAGTTCTCCGGCAAATCGATCATGGTCAAGTGCGGGGGGGCGGCCATGGTGGAAGACCGCCTGAAGGCCGAGGTCGCGAAGGACGTCGTCCTGATGCGTTACGTCGGCATGCGGCCGATCATCGTGCATGGAGGGGGCCCCCAGATCGGTGAGGCGATGGACCGGGCCGGGCTGACTCCGAGCTTCGTCGATGGCCTGCGCGTCACCGATGCGGAGACGATGGAGATCGTTGAACGGGTCTTGGTCGGTTCCATCAATCAGGAAATCGTCGCGCTGATCAACCGACACGGAGGAGCGGCGGTAGGGCTTTCGGGGAAGGACGGGGGGCTCATCCGTGCACGCAAGGCGGAGCCCGTTCGTCGGAAGGGGCCGAATGCCGAGTTCGTGGACCTCGGTCTTGTCGGCGAGGTGGCCACAGTGGAGCCCAAAGTAGTCCGGGCCCTCGAGGAGGCGGGGTTCATCCCGGTGATCGCTCCCACGGGGGTGGATGAGACGGGGGCCACGGTCAATCTCAATGCGGATCTTGCGGCTGGAGAGATCGCAGCGGCGCTTGGCGCCGAGAAGCTGATTGTGCTGACGGACACGGATGGCATTCTCGATCGGCAGGGGAAGCTCTTTTCGACGCTCGGGCGCGAGGACGTGGAAAAGCTGATCGAGGACGGCGTGATCGCAGAGGGGATGATCCCCAAGGTCCGGGCCTGCCTCCGGGCCATCGAGGGGGGGGTCGGGAAGACCCACATCATCAACGGGAAAATCCCCCACGCCATCCTTCTGGAACTCTTCACCGCCTCCGGTGTGGGGACCGAGGTGTTTACCGCGGCTTGAGTGAAAGGTCCTGAGGGTGCCGGGGGTCAAGGCTGCTCCCGGCCCGAACGTTCCGGGGCAGGCCGTGCCCCGTAGGGGAAGTCGCCGTGAACCAGACCGAGACGGTCATCGCGCTGACTGAGCGGTACGTTGCCAACACGTATCGGCGCTACCCCGTGGCCCTGACCAAGGGGGCGGGGTGCCGGGTCTGGGACATCGAGGGGAAGGGGTATCTGGATTTCGTGGGCGGGATTGCCGTCTGCACCCTCGGACATGTCCACCCCCGTCTCACCCAGGCGATCCAGGCCCAAGCGGGTCAACTCCTCCATGTCAGCAATCTGTACCACATCCCCACCCAGGCTGCGCTGGCCCAGCTCCTCTGTGAGCACTCCTTTGCCGACAGGGTCTTCTTCTGCAACAGCGGCGCGGAGGCCAACGAGGCGGCCATCAAATTGGCCAGGAAGTACGCGACCGAGCATCTGGCGGCCGATCGGGCCGAGATCATTACGATGCGGGGCTCCTTTCACGGGCGGACCATCGCCACCTTGACGGCAACGGCCCAGGAGAAATACCAGCGGGGCTTCGGCCCGCTCCTCCCGGGGTTCACGTACGTGCCCTTCGATGACCTGGAGTCGGTTGAGCGGGCGATGGACTCGGGCACTGCGGCGGTCCTGGTGGAGCCGGTGCAGGGAGAGGGGGGCGTCCGCCTTCCGTCGGAGGGGTATCTGGCGGGATTGCGCAAGTTGTGCGATGACCGTGACGCCCTGCTCATCTTTGATGAGATTCAGACGGGCATGGGGCGAACCGGCACCCTCTTTGCGTACCAGCGCTCGGGGATCGAACCGGATATTCTGACGCTGGCGAAGGGGCTGGCCGGCGGCCTGCCGATCGGGGCCATGCTCGCCCGGGAGGAGGTGATGGCCGTCTTGACTCCGGGCACGCACGCGACCACATTCGGCGGCAACCCGCTGGTGACGGCGGTTGGGCTCGCCACCCTCACCACCATCCTGGACGAAGGGTTGCCAGCACAAGCAGCAGCCCGGGGACGGTACCTCCTGGACGCTCTCGAGCGGCTGCGGCAGAAGTATCCAATCGTCAAGGAGGTCCGGGGTGCCGGGTTACTGGTTGGGATCGAGCTGACCACCGAGGCCAGACCATTGACCGTGGAGTGCCTGAGCCGGGGCCTCCTGGTCAGTACGGCGGGCGAAACTGTAGTGCGCATGGTCCCGCCGCTGATCGTTTCCGAACTCGAAATCGACGAGGCGCTCGCCATCTTGGACCAAGGGCTGACCGCCCTCTGCTGAGCGAGGACCGGAGCCTCAGGGGTTGCAGGCGGCTCCTCAACCCGTGGCATGTCGTCGGCGCCGCCCGCCCCCGTCGGCCTCGTACGGAGAGACGCGTTCCGTGAAGAAGGATCTGATTTCCATCCGAGACCTGAGTGGTGAGGAATTGCGGGACCTCTTTGATCTGGCGGCTGATCTGAAGGCCCGTCAGCGGCGGGAAGAGCCCCACCTCCTGCTCTCGGGCAAGACCCTCGCCCTCATCTTCGAGAAGCCGTCGCTCCGGACCCGGGTCACCTTCGAGGTGGCGATGACCCAACTCGGGGGGCGCGCAGTCTATCTGGCCCCGGCTGACATCGGCCTGGGTGAGCGGGAGCCCGTGGAGGACGTGGCCCGGAGCCTCTCCCGCTGGGTGGATGGGATTGCGGCCCGAACCTTCACCCACGAGTTGGTGGAGCAACTCGCCGAGTGGGCCGGCGTGCCGGTCATCAACGCCTTGACCGATCGGCTGCACCCGTGTCAGGTGCTGGCGGACCTCCTGACCATCCAAGAGAAGCGAGGGAGACTGGCGGGCACGCGCGTCGTCTTTATTGGAGACGGGAACAATGTGGCCAACTCATGGCTGTCCGGCGCAGCACTCATGGGCATGCATCTGGTGGTGGCCTGCCCGAGCGGCTACGAGCCAGATCACACCATCCTGGCAGAGGCCCAAAGGGTCGCACGAGATACGGGCGCCCGACTGACGCTCCTCCACGATCCCCAGGTGGCAGCGGAGGGGGCGGAGGTGCTATACACGGATGCCTGGGCCAGCATGGGGCAGGAGGCGGAGCGAGAGAAGCGGCTTCGGGAATTTCATGGGTTCCAGGTGGATGCCGCCCTGGTGGCACGGGCCAAGCGGGATGTGCTGGTGATGCACTGTTTGCCGGCCCACCGGGGGGAGGAGATCACGGATGAGGTGCTCGACGGCCCCCATTCGATCGTGTTCGACCAGGCGGAAAACCGACTCCACCTCCAGAAGGCGATCCTGGTCCGGCTGCTAGGATCGCGGTGAGCGCAAGGAGCGGGGGGCCGGGTGGGGGAGGAGTGCAGTGACAGTTGAGGAGAAGCTGGGGGAACTCGGTCTGAGCCTGCCGGAGGTCCCAGGGACCTTCGGCAGCTATGTCCGGGATATTCAGGTCGGTCCCTTGCTCTTCCTCGCCGGGACGATCGGGCGGATCGATGGGAAGTTGCCGTATGCCGGTCAGGTCGGCAAAGAGGTGACGATCGAACAGGGCTATGAGATGGCCCGGCGCTGCACCCTCACCCATCTCGCGGTGATCCGACAGGCCCTCGGGGATCTGGAGCGGGTCGCCCAGGTGGTCCGCCTTCTCGGTTACGTCAATAGCGCCCCGGGATTCACCGATCAGCCCAAGGTGGTTAATGGGGCCTCGGACCTCCTCGTCGAGGTGTACGGTGACCGGGGACGCCACACCCGTGCCGCTATCGGGGTGAGCGGTCTCGCCTTGAACGCCCCGGTCGAGACGGAGCTGATCGTCGCGGTCCGACCGTGAGGGCTGGGGGGGGGCAGGGGGACCGAGGGTGACCGCGGTTCACCGCCCACCGGGGCCTTCGATGGGGAACCCCCTGCTGGCGTGAGCGGGTGTGAGGACTTTTGCAGCGACCAGTGCACACGTGAGGTGCCGTGACACGGACCAAGATCACCAAGGCCGTCTTGGCGTACTCCGGAGGGCTCGATACGTCCGTGATTCTCGGGTGGCTCATCGAGAATTACGGGTGCGAAGTGGTCGCCTTTTGCGCTGACCTCGGGCAGGGGGAAGAGCTCGGCTCGCTGCGGGCGAAAGCCCTCAAGACCGGTGCGGCGCGCGTGTATGTCGAGGACCTCAAGGAGGAGTTCGTCCGGGACTTCGTTTTCCCTTGTCTCAAGGCGAATGCGGTCTACGAAGGGGGGTATCTCTTGGGGACCGCGATGGCCCGCCCCCTCATCGCCAGGCGGCAGGTCGAGATTGCGAAACGCGAGCGGGCGGATGCCCTGTCCCATGGCGCGACCGGAAAGGGGAATGATCAGGTCCGCTTCGAGCTCACCTACCTTGCCCTCGCCCCAGGCATCACCATCATCGCCCCCTGGCGCGAGTGGGATCTCCGGTCACGGTCGGATCTCGTGGCCTACGCGAAGCGCCACGGGATCCCCGTTCCCGTGACCAAAGCACGGCCCTACTCCTCTGACCGGAACCTCTTCCATGTCTCCTTCGAGGGGGGGATTCTGGAGGATCCCTGGGCCGAACCTCCTGCCGGGATGTATGTGCTGACGACTGCCCCCGAGAGGGCTCCCGATCGTTCGACCTACGTGGAGATCGACTTCGAACAAGGGGTCCCGGTAGCCGTGAACGGCAAACGCCTGTTACCCGTCGAGCTCCTCGCGCACCTCAATCGGCTGGCCGGGCGGCATGGAGTCGGGCGGCTGGATCTGGTCGAGAACCGCTACGTGGGGATGAAGTCCCGTGGGGTGTACGAGACGCCGGGGGGGACGGTGCTCCAGATCGCGCACCGGGCGGTGGAGTCGATCACGATGGATCGCGAGGTGATGCGTCTGCGCGATTCCCTCATGCCCCGCTTCGCCGAAATGGTCTACTATGGATACTGGTACGCCCCGGAGATGGAAATCCTTCGGAGCGTCATAGACGGGACGCAGCAGACGGTGACCGGCACCGCCCGCGTCAAGCTCTATAAAGGAAGCTGCAGTGTCGTCGGGCGCAAGGCGATTCGCTCCCTCTACGTTCCCGAGTTCGCCACCTTCGAGGCGGATCGGGTCTACCGGCAGCAGGACGCCGAGGGATTCATTCGCCTGAATGCCCTGCGGCTTCGGATCCGGGCGCTGATGGCTGCGGGGGGTTTCAGGAAGGGGAGACGGAGGTGATGCGGAAGAAGGCGTGGGGAGGACGGTTCGAGGGGGAGACCGCGCGGCAGGTTGAGGCCTTTACCGCCTCCATCGGCTTCGATTGGGTTCTGTTTCCATATGACATTCAGGGCTCCATCGCCTACGCCCAGGCCCTGCGTGCGGCGGATCTGCTGGCCGAGGAAGAGCTGTTGCAGATCGTCGTGGCCCTGGAGGAGATCCGGCGGGAACTCTCAGCTGAACCTGTGAAATTCGACCCGGCGGACGAAGACATTCACATGTATATCGAGCGCCGGCTCATCGAGAAGATCGGCCAGGTGGGCGGCAAGCTGCACACCGGTCGGAGCCGCAACGATCAGGTGGCCCTTGACCTGCGGCTCTACCTGCGCCATGAGATCCGCGAGCTCTTGGTCCGGATCGCGGGGCTTCAGGGCGCCCTCATCGACCAGGGGGAAGCCCACCTGGAGGTGATCCTGCCCGGGTACACCCATCTCCAGCGGGCGCAACCCGTCCTCTTGGCTCACCACCTGCTGGCCTACGTGGAGATGCTTGGCCGGGACCGGGCGCGGCTTGAGGACTGCCTCAACCGCGTCAATGTGCTTCCGCTGGGATCGGGGGCCCTCGCCGGGAGTCCTTATCCGATCGATCGGGCCTACCTCGCGGGGCTGCTGGAGTTTCCCCAGGTTTCGGCCAACAGCATCGATGCCGTCAGCGACCGGGACTTCGTGGTCGAGTTCCTGGCGGCGGCGGGTCTGGGGATGGTGCACCTCTCCCGCCTGGCGGAAGATCTGATCCTCTGGGCCTCAGCCGAGTTTTGCTTCATCACGCTGCCGGACCCCGTCACCACCGGCTCCAGCATGATGCCGCAGAAGAAAAATCTAGACGTGGCGGAACTCGCGCGGGGAAAGACCGGTCGGGTCGTCGGCGATCTCGTGGCCCTCCTGACGGCTCTCAAAGGGCTCCCCTTGGCGTATAACCGGGATCTGCAAGAGGACAAGGAGCCCCTGTTCGATGCCGTGAACACCTGGAAAAGCACCCTCGATGTCTTGACGTTGCTCGTCCCCGCGCTGAGCTTCAATGCTGCGCGCATGCGTGAGGCGTGCCAGGAGGGTTTTCTGAACGCGACTGACGCCGCGGATTACCTGGTCGGCCAGGGGCTTCCCTTCCGCGAGGCCCATGAGGTGATCGGCCGCGCCGTCCAGCTCTGCTTGAAGAGCCAGAAGCGTCTGGAGCAACTTTCCCTCGGCGAGCTCCGGCGCCTCTCCCCCCTCTTCGAGAAGTCTTTCTATGATTTCATCAAGCTGGAGGCCTGTGTGAACCGCCGCCAGGTTCAGGGTGGCACCGCCCCCGCTAGGGTCCGCGAGGCCCTTGAGGTCGCCAAGGGTCGGCTCCTCTCTCGGCCCGTCCCGAAAGGAGAGTCGGAGTGACCGATCGAAAGCGCCGTGGACGGAGGGAGTGGTGGGACTGGGCCTTCCGGCCCTTCGCAATCGCCTGCCTCTTCGCCGTCGTGGCCTGCGGCATCAAGGGTCCCCCAGTTCCACCGAAACCGAGGGACTCGAGGGCCGGGACGGATGCGGGCTCCCAGCAAGGCTTCCAGCGGCAGGTGGCCCCTAAGATGGGTCAGGGTGTCGTGGGGAATGGTCCGGCCGATGCCTCCTCCTCGCCATGAGGGGCACGCACCCGGAAACGTGGACGGCCTCTCAGACCCCAAAAGGTTCCGGGGCGACGGGTGGAGCAGGGTCCTCGGTGGGACCGAGGGGGAATTCTTTTGACACCCCGAGAAGGGCTGTGCTACCTAGTTAGGTGAGTGCCGGTTCTTGGTCTCTTCCTTTGTTTTCAGCATATTCCACCGATCGGGAGGTCTCCCAAGATGCACCACTTCCACCGTCGCGGCCGCGAACTCTACTGTGAGGAAGTCCCGGTGGCCCAGATCGCCGAGGCGGTTGGGACTCCCTTCTACCTGTACAGCCACGCGACGCTGACGCGCCACTTCCGTGTCTTCGACGAGGCCTTCCGCGACGTGCCGCACCTCATCTGCTTCGCCGTCAAGGCGAACGCGAACCTCAGTGTCCTGAGGCTCTTCGGGGACCTCGGCGGCGGGGCCGACGTGGTCTCGGGTGGCGAGCTCTTCCGGGCGATCCGCGCCGGGATCCCCCCTGACCGGATTGTCTTCGCGGGGGTCGGGAAGACCGAGACGGAGATGGCGGAGGCCCTCAAGGCCGACATCCTGCTGTTCAATGTCGAGTCGGTCCAGGAGCTCGAGCGCCTGAGCATGATCGCGAGCCGTGCAGGCGTACGGGCGCGGGTGGCTCTCCGCGTCAACCCCGACATCGACCCCGAGACCCATCCGTACATCGCGACGGGACTGAAGCAGAGCAAGTTCGGGATCGAGATCGGACAGGCGATGGCGCAGTACCGGTTCGCGCAGAGCCTGTCCCACGTTGAGGTGGTCGGCGTACACCAGCACATCGGCTCCCAGATCACCGACGTGCGGCCCTTCATCGATAGCCTCACGCGGACCGCACAACTGGTCGAGGCCCTTCGTGAGGCTGGGTTCCACATCCACTACCTGGATGTCGGTGGAGGCCTGGGGATCACGTACAAGGACGAGGTTCCGCCCCTTCCGGACGAGCTCGCCCGGGCAATGATCGGGGTGGTCAGGGAGCTCGGGTGCACCATGATCCTCGAACCGGGTCGGGTCCTGGTCGGGAACGCCGGGATTCTCGTCACCCGGGTCCTCTACACCAAGGAGAGCTTGGCGAAGCACTTCATCGTCGTTGACGCCGGCATGAACGACCTCCTCCGCCCGAGTCTCTACGGCTCCTTTCATGGGATCGAGCCCGTCCTCGATCGGGAGGGGAGGGGATCGGTGGTCGGAGACGTGGTGGGGCCGATCTGTGAGTCGGGAGATTTTCTCGCAAAGGATCGGACGCTCCCCGCCATGGAGCCGGGTGAGCTCCTCGCCATCATGAGCGCGGGGGCCTACGGCTTCACCATGGCTTCGAACTACAACGCGCGACCGCGCGCGGCGGAGGTTTTGGTGCGGGGGAAGGACTACTCTGTGATCCGGCGGCGCGAGTCCTACGAGGACCTGGTACGCGGGGAGGAGGTCCCCGATGGGTTGTAGAGCGTTCACGGTTCACCGTTCAGGGTTCATAGCGAGGAACGAATCCGAGCGACCCGGGCCCTGCGGCTGGTGCCCCGTGACCGACGACCGTGAGCCGTGAACCGTCAACTATGAACTGTGAACTCTGAACCATGAACGGAATTGGGGGGGGGCAGAGGATGAAGCGGCCATTGCAGGGGTCCATGGTGGCACTGGTGACGCCCTTCCGGGACGGGCGGGTCGATCGGGCCCAGCTCAAATCGCTGGTTCAGTTCCATGTGAACAGTGGCACCGACGCGATCGTCCCGTGCGGGACAACGGGTGAGTCACCGACGCTCAGCCACGATGAGCACAGAGAGGTCGTTGAAGCTGTCATCGAGGCGGCCGCTGGCCGGGTGCCCGTCGTAGCCGGGACCGGCTCCAACTCGACTGCCGAGGCGATCGACCTGACCCGGCACGCAAAGGCCGCTGGCGCCGACGGCGTCTTGATGGTAGTCCCGTACTACAACAAGCCCACCCAGCAAGGGCTGATCGACCACTTCCGCGCCGTGGCCGATGCTGTTCCGATCCCGATCATCCTGTACAATATCCCGGGACGGACCGGCGTCAACATGCTTCCGGAGACAGTGGCGACTCTGGCTGCGCATGAGGGCATCGTGGGAATCAAGGAGGCAAGCGGGTCCCTGGAGCAGATGACCGAGGTGATCGCGGCCTGCGGGGAGCAGATCGCCGTGCTGTCCGGGGACGATACCTTGACGCTCCCGCTGATGTCGGTCGGCGGGCGTGGGGTAATCTCGGTGATCGCGAACATCCTGCCGCGGGAAGTTGTGGAACTGACCCATGCGGCGCTCACGGAGGACTGGAAGCGGGCCCGCGAGATCCATCTGCGCCTCTTCCCGCTGGGCAAGGCGATGTTCTACGAGACGAATCCGATCCCGGTCAAGACCGCGATGCAGCTCCTGAAGCTGGGCAATGGCGAGATGCGCTTGCCGCTGTCCCCGATGAGTCGAGGAAACCGGGAGCGGCTCATCCGGGCGCTCCAGGCCTACGGTCTCAGCGTCGCAGGGTGAGGGCAGGGATGATCCGGGCGATCGTGTGTGGCGCAGCCGGACGGATGGGGGGGCGCATCGTCGCCTTGGCCCTCGGGGATGAAGGCTACACCCTGGCGGGGGCGGTGGAACGGCCGGGCCACCCGGCGGTGGGCCGGGATGCCGGGGAGGCTGTCGGTGCCGGCGTGGCCGGTGTCTCCATCGTTGACCAGTTGGACCCGGTGATCCGCAATGGGGACGTGATCTTCGACTTCACCACCCCGGCGGCTGCCCTGAAGAACCTAGAGGCTGCCGCCGTCGCCGGGGTGAGTGCGGTCATCGGGACCACTGGCTTCTCGGCTGAGGAGATCGGGCGGGCGCGTGACCTCAGTCGGGCGATCCCTTGCGTGCTCGCCCCGAACATGAGCGTCGGGGTCAACCTGCTGCTGACGATTCTCCCACGGGTTGCCCGAGTCCTGGCCGATGAGTATGACATCGAGATCACCGAGGCCCATCACCGGATGAAGAAGGATGCGCCGAGCGGGACGGCCCTTGCCCTTGCCCGGGCGATTGCCGGTGCCGTGGGGCGAGACCTGGAGGCGGTGGCGGTGTACGGCCGGGAGGGACTTGTCGGGGAACGGACACCCAAGGAGATCGGGATCCAGGCTGTGCGCGCCGGAGATATCATCGGGGACCACACCGTGATCTTTGGGGGTCTCGGCGAGCGGATCGAGGTGACGCACCGGGTTCACAGTCGGGACACCTTTGCCCGTGGGGCACTGCGCGCGGGCCGGTGGGTGGTGGGCCGGGCCCCCGGATTGTACGATATGATCGATGTACTTGGTCTGAAAGAGTGAGGAGGGTAGGGATGCCGGAGGGGACGGGCAGGTCCAGGTGGTTGCAGCTGGGCATCGCCCACCCGTTGCCTCCGTCATTCGGGGTGCAACGCGCTGCTGGAGATGCCTGGAGATTCTGATGCAGACCCGGTTCAGTTATGCGACCCGGCTGAAGCAACTCCCGTCCTATCTCTTCGCAGAGATCGACCGCTTGAAACAGGAGGCGATCCGGAAGGGCACGGACATCATCAATCTGGGGATCGGTGATCCGGATCTGCCCACTCCGCCCCACATCGTTCGCCGAATGGCTGAGGCGGTCTCGGACCCCACAAACCATCAGTATCCATCCCACGAGGGGCTCTTGCAGTTCCGCGAGGCGGTGGCCCACTGGTACGACGCGCGCTTCGGGGTCAAGCTCGATCCGGTCCGGGAGGTCCTGACCCTGATCGGAAGTAAAGAGGGAATCGCCCATGTGCCCCTTGCCTTCATCGATTCGGGGGACGCGGTCCTCATCCCGGACCCCGGTTATCCTGTCTATCAGGCGGCGACTGTCTTCGCCGGCGGGGTTCCGCACTTCCTACCGCTCTACCGGTCGAACGGATTCCTGCCAGACCTGGACAGCATCCCGCTCGATGTCCTCCGCAAGGCACGCATGCTGTTCATCAACTACCCCAACAATCCGACAGCGGCGGTGGCCTCGGAGGCCTTCTTTGCGCGCGCGGTAGAATTCGCAGC
Source organism: Methylomirabilales bacterium (SeqCode) (assembly GCA_046758405.1). GTDB lineage: Bacteria > Methylomirabilota > Methylomirabilia > Methylomirabilales > CSP1-5 > JBHIAD01. The sequence goes on along the minus strand of JBHIAD010000008.1, from coordinate 11,238 downwards.
GGCGAATGGGCTCATCCTATGCCATGATAATGCTTATTCCGAGATCGCCTACGACGGGTACCGGCCTCCGAGTATCCTCGCCATTCCTGGAGCGATGGAGGTGGCGATCGAGTTCCACTCCCTGTCCAAGACCTATAACATGACCGGCTGGCGGGTAGGGTTCGCCGTGGGCAACGCAGGCATCCTCGCCGGTCTGGGTCGGGTGAAGACCAACGTCGATTCGGGGGTGTTTCAGGCAATCCAGCTCGCGGGGATCGAGGCACTGACGGGGCCGCAAGATGCTGTCGACGCCCAACGCAAAATCTACCAGGAGCGGCGGGACGTCTTCGTCGAGGGACTCCAGGCTCTCGGGTGGCAGGTGGAGAAGCCTCGGGCGAGCTTTTATGTCTGGGTCCCGGTACCGGCTGGGATGACCTCGGGGGAACTCGCCAAGCGGCTCCTGACGGAGGCCGGGATCGTGGTGACGCCCGGTGTCGGCTTCGGGTCGCACGGAGATGGGTTCATCCGGGCGGCCCTGACCGTTCCCGTCGAACGGATCCGGTCCGCCGTGGAACGGATCCAGGGGCTCAAGGTTTAACGGGGTCATGGATGCCATCCGCGTGACCGGCATCCGGTTCCATGGTCACCACGGGGTCCGGGAAGATGAGCGGACTTTCGGGCAACGGTTCGAGGTGGATGTGGAGCTTGGCCTGGATCTCACGGAGGCGGCCAGAGGCGATGATCTGGGGGCGACGGTTGATTATGCCGAGGTGGTCAAGCGGGTTCGCGAGGCAGGGCGCAGCACGCGGTATCGGCTGCTTGAGGGCTTTGCGGGGTATGTGGCGGAGGACCTCCTCAGGACCTTCCCGGTCGACCGGGTCCGGGTGTTGGTCCGGAAGGTGACTCCACCGATTGAGGGCTTCTGGGGACAGGTGGAGGTCGAGATCTCCCGCGAGCGTGAGGGATGACACGGGCCTACGTGGGTCTGGGATCAAATCTGGGGGACCGGGCATCCACCATTCAAAGGGCCCTGCGTCAGCTGGGAGCGCGCCCCGAGGTGCGGGTGACCCGCGTCTCACCGCTCTATAAGACCGAACCGGTGGATGCCGAGGGGGAGTGGTTCCTGAACGGAGTGGTCGAAATCGAGACCTCCCTTGCCCCTGAGGACCTCCTGGGGGTGCTCCGCGAGATCGAGGAGGGCGAGGGCCGCCCGGCCACACGATCTCCGGGAGATGCCAGGACCCTCGACCTGGACCTGCTGCTGTACGGCACGTTGACTCTCAACCGACCGGATCTGATTCTCCCCCATCCCCGCATGCACCAGAGACGTTTTGTCCTGGTGCCCTTGAGGGATCTGGCCGCGGACCTCGAACACCCGCAGCTACAGCGGACCGTTGCCTCTTTACTCGCGGCGCTCCCGCCGCGTCCGGCGGTCCGTCTGGCGAGCGCGGAGTCCAGATGGGCATGGTGATGCGACCGAGCGATCCACGATACATCACGGTCGAGGGACCGATCGGGGTGGGGAAGACCGCCCTGGCCGAGCTGCTCGCGCGCCGGCTTGGCGCCCGTGCCGTCATAGAGGTGGTTGAGGAGAATCCCTTCTTGAAGGAATTCTACCAGGACATGCGCCGGTACGCGTTTCAGGCCCAGCTCTATTTTCTCTTGAGCCGCTACCGCCAGCAGCTGGAACTGGCCCAGGTCGAACTGTTCCACCAACGGATCGTGAGCGACTACCTTTTCGCGCGCGATCAGATCTTCGCCAACCTGGTCCTGGACGACAATGAGCTCGGGTTATACGAGAAGGTCCATAGCCTGCTCGAGCCCCGCGTGCTTAAGCCCGATCTCGTGATATACCTGCAGGCCGACGTGGATACCCTGTACCGACGGATCGGCGTCAGAGGTCGGGCCTCCGAGCGAGAGATCTCTCGCGAGTATCTGGAGGACGTGGTTGAAGCCTTCAATCACTTTTTCTTCCACTACACCGAGACGCCGCTCTTAGTCGTCAACACGGTGGAGATGGATTTCGTCAAGCGCAAGGAGGATTTGCATGCGCTGATCAAACAGATCCACGAGATGAAGGGCGGAACGCAGTACTACGTCCCGCTGGGATCCTAACCAGGACCGAGACGGGACGCTTCAGTTCATGGTTCACGGAAGAGCTCGGCATTTTGCTCTGTGAACGGTGAACTGTGAACCGGAGCCACCCTATGGGTGGATCAAACAGAGGAGGGATCGATCGTGTCACACGCAAAGGTAACGACGGTCACCTTGCTGGCGATGAAGGAACGGGGTGAACAGATCACGATGCTCACCGCCTATGATTACCCCATGGCACGCCTGCTGGATGGGTCTGGGATCGACGTTGTCCTGGTCGGCGACTCGCTGGCGATGGTTGGGCTCGGCCATGACACCACGCTGCCCGTGACGGTCGAGGAGATGCTCCACCACACGCGGGCAGTGGCGCGGGGGATCCGCCGGGCGCTCATTGTGGCGGACATGCCCTTTCTTTCCTATCACACGGGTTCCGATCAGGCCGTGGCGAACGCCGGGCGGTTTTTAAAGGAGGCGGGGGCCCATGGAGTCAAGGTCGAGGGGGGAGCGGAGATTCTCGAAGTGGTTGAGCGGATGGTCGCGAGCGGGATCCCGGTGGCAGGACACCTCGGCCTGACCCCCCAGGCCGTGCACCGTATGGGGGGATATCGGATCCAGGCGAAGACGGCGGAGGCAGCGGAGCGGCTGCTCACGGATGCCCTGGCCCTCGAGGCGGCGGGGATCTTCTGCCTCATCCTTGAGGGGATTCCCCGGCAGGTCGCGCAGGAGGTGACCGAGGCCCTCAGGGTTCCCACAATTGGGATCGGTGCCGGGCCGCACTGCGACGGTCAGGTGCTAGTCACGAACGACCTGCTCGGTTTCTTCGATGACTTCACCCCCAAGTTTGTGAAGCGCTATGCGGCGCTCACGGAGACGATCCGTGAGGCGGTGGGGCGGTTCCGGGACGAGGTGCAGCGCGCCCAGTTCCCGGCCCCCGAACACACCGTTTCCCTCGATGCCGCGGAGGCGAAGGCCTGGGAGACCTCATGTATCAGGCGGCGAGGGAGAGCGGTCAAGCTGGTCCGGGGGCAATGACCGGATATGGAGGTCTGTCCAGAGATCGAGGCCATGCGGAGACTGGCCGCGGCCGCCCGCGTGGCCGGGCGCCGGGTCGGCTTCGTTCCGACGATGGGTGTGCTGCACGCTGGGCACCGCTCTCTGCTCGACGCGGGCCGGCGCGAAAGCGACCTCCTCGTCATGAGTTGCTTCGTGAATCCAATCCAATTCGATCAGCAGGCCGACTTCGATGCCTATCCTCGGGACCGAGCCCGGGATGAGGAGCTGGCTCGGGCAGCAGGGGTGGATGTCTTCTTCGCCCCGACGGCCGAGCAGATGTACCCGTCGGGCTTTTCCACCACTGTCCTGGTGGAGAGGCTCAGTGAACGATGGGAGGGCGCTCACCGGCCGGGACACTTTCGGGGAGTGACCACCGTCGTCCTAAAGCTCTTCGAGATCGTGCAGCCGCACCGGGCCTACTTCGGTCAGAAGGACTACCAGCAGTCTGTCATCATTCGGCGGATGGTCACGGACCTCAACCTGGGCGTGGAGGTGACGGTGCTGCCGACGGTACGCGAGCCGGATGGGCTCGCCCTGAGTTCGCGCAACGTCCTGCTGAAGCCGGAAGAACGGCGGCAAGCCCCCGCCCTCTACCACGCCCTCGTGGCCGCCCGGGGCCTCATCGAGGGGGGAGAAGGGCGGGCCGTCGTTCTCGAAAAGGCGATGCGCGAAATCTTGATGAAGGACGCTCCTCTCGGGAGCCCGGATTACGTCGCGGTCTGCAATCCGGACACCCTCGACCCCGTAGACCAGGTGACGGGATCCGCCCTCCTGGCCCTTGCCGTCCGCTTCCCCAGCGCCCGGCTGATCGACAACATGCTGGTCCAACCGACCTAAGGGTGATTCCGGGGACACTATACGGATTTCGGAAAGCCGGGGCGGCCGACCAAACAGGCCTCCCGGTCGTGGAGCAGCTCGCCCTCGCCTGGCTCGAATCCCTCGGCTGGGCGGTTAGGCACCTGCCTGCGCCGCAAACCGACCTGTCTGCCGTGAGGGGCACGGCGCGGGCAAAAGCGACGCGGCAGGCGGGCGGGCCGGATGTCGCGCAGCACCTGCCCGGGGCCGACCGCTGTGACTGCGGCGAGGTGGTGCCCCGCCGGGTCGCATTGCCCTTGCGGATGCGGCCAAGGGGACCTGAGGCTTTCATTTGGCCGACCAGTAACCTTTCAACCGGCTGAACTGAAACCTTGCGATTGGCCGGCCACAAAGGTTACAATTGGCCGGTGATGGTTGATTCCACCCTGTATCCCCGCTACATCAAGGCGCGCCTGACCGAGGCGCTCGCCGACGCGCCGGTGGTGCTGATCCACGGCCCGCGCCAGTCCGGCAAGACCACCCTCGCCCGCATGGTGGGCGAACCCCGAGGATACACCTATCTCAACTTCGATGACGACGTGGCGCGCGCGGCGGCCGAAGCGGACCCCGTCGGGTTCGTCGCCGACCTGCCGGAGCGAACAATCCTGGACGAGGTGCAGCGCGTGCCGGCGCTGTTCGCCGCCCTCAAGGCGACCGTGGATCGCCGGCGAGCGCCGGGCCGCTTCATCCTCACCGGCTCGGCCCACGTGCTCTTCGTGCCGAGGCTCGCCGACTCCCTGGCGGGTCGAATGCACATCCTCCGCCTTCACCCGCTGGCGCAATGCGAGCTGGCCCGGCGTGCTCCGCGCTTCCTGGACGTGCTGTTCGACGGCGCGTTCAAGACCCGGCGGGCTGAGCGCCTGGGTGGCGAACTCGCCGAGCGCATCGTGACAGGCGGCTATCCGGCCGCCTTGGCCCGACCGAGCGCCCGGCGGCGTGCGGCCTGGTACCGCGACTATCTGGAGGCGCTCGTTCAGCGCGATGTCCGCGATCTCGCCCGGATCAGCGCGTTGGATGCGCTGCCGCGGCTTCTGTCCCTGGCCGCTTCGCAGACGGCACGGTTGCTCAACGTGAGCGATCTCGCCGCACCGTTCCAGCTCAGCCGGCCGACGATTCGCGACTACGTCACCTTGCTCGAACGGGTGTTTCTGCTGGAAACGCTCCCGCCGTGGCACAGTAATCGTCTGAGCCGGCTCGTCAAGACGCCCAAACTGCACCTCGGCGACACGGGACTCGCCTGTGCGCTGCTCGGCGCGGAGGCCGCCGCCTTGGCTTCCGACCGCGACCTGCTGGGACAGCTCCTTGAAACCTTCGTCTTCCAGGAACTGCGGCGCCAGGCGAGCTGGCGCGAGGAGCAAATCGGCTTCTTTCACTTCCGCGACAAGGACGGTGCGGAGGTGGACATCGTCCTCGAGCGCGGTGCGCGGGAGCTGGCGGGGATCGAGGTCAAGGCGTCGGCCACGGTGACCGCGGCCGATTTCCGAGGCCTGCGGAAGCTGAAGCAGGGAGCGGGCCGGCGCTTCACGGCCGGGGTCGTGCTCTATGACGGCGAGACCGGCGCGAGCTTCGGGGACGGGCTCTACGCCGTGCCGCTTCGTGCGCTCTGGGAGACGACCTGAGCGGTGTGATTCCGTGATTCCGGGGACACCATACTGATTTCGAAAAACCGGGGCGGCCGACCAAACGGGCCTCCTGAAAATCTGTATGATGTCCCCGGAATTACAGCCGAGCTTGACGAAGATCTGAACGACTTCTCGACCACTGAGGACAGGAAGAGTGCTCATCAAACAGCGATGTCAACTTCATGAGTCGCCACGGTGAGGGACATGCCCCGCTCGGCCCTCACTTCTAAACACTGCCTGATGGCGTCCTTGATGTTTTCTAAGGCCTCCTGCTCGTTCTTGCCCTGGCTCACGCACCCGGGGATAGCTGGACACTCCACGATGTAGACACCGTCTTCATCACGGTCGACTGTAACAACAAACCTCATCGGACTTTACCCCCCTCCCTCTGCCCATACTACCAAAGTTCTCACCCGCGCCATGCTGGAAAATATTTTCGGGCTCCCCCTATCTCTTCCATGCCCCCCGCAAGGACATGCGAGCGTCAAACCTGGCCAATCCACTTGCTCATCATAGCAGAAATGGGTTGGAGGGGCACGAGGTGGGTTAGCGTACATCCGAGGCGAAAGAGTGACCCAGCCCGGGTAGCATGGCTATCTGCCTGGTTGGGTGAACCAAGGGAGAGCCGCAAAACGGAGACGAGACCGCTCGGCGGTTCGAACAGATACGGAAGCTCCTCCAAAGCTGAGCCAAGAGCAGACCTGACCCCCTCCTGACAGGTTGTAGTCAGTTCCCCCAAACATCTGGATATTCTATATCCGCCTACAGAAGCTCTCCAATACTTAGCTTGCCCGCCTTGGCTCGCCCTCCTCTGGGACTCCTTATACATACGTGGTTGTAACTTTGAGTGAGATAGCGACGAAGGGGAACGAAGGGCGGACGCAATTCCGCGAGGATGTCTCTGAACGCCCCAAAACCACATTCCAGAGCACCCAGTCACGAATTGTCGGCAGGCTGTGTCTGAGGGAAAGTACAAAGTGACCGGCCGATCCGAGGGCCCAGCTGGCTTAGCCCAACACAGGAGAGGAGGTTACTGGTGAGTGGTCACCGGAGAGAATCTCCTGATTTTGGCCAACCGAAGGTTTCTTTCCCAGCAGCGGCTCAACGTTCCGCCTCGGGCACCGGAATGTTTTCGGCTATGCGGAGTCTGATGGAATCCCTCTGTCCAGTCCGGAGGTTCGTGAACGGAATGTGCAGGGTGGCGTTTGGGAGCGCAGCAAGCCCTAGTCCACATTGGAAGTAGACGACCCCATGGACCTTTCGATGTGGCAGCAGAATCTTTTCAGCCGGCAACTCTTTACTGCTCCAATCGCTCCGCATCTTCTTGTTCGCCTCGTCAGCCGACATATATGAGAAGAGCCCAAAACCCAATAAGGCGTAGGCCATCTTACTCTTTTCAAACTTCTCGGCCATCACCTGCGCCGAAATAGGCTTGAGGAAATTGCCTTGACTATCCACGAGTTCGATCTCCTCCTTAGTGAGGAGCACATTATCCCCTAAACGATTCTCCATGACCAACAAGATCGGGACATACCCCTTTTCGGTCAGGTCGATCGTAAAGGCCTTCTCAACCTTTTCTTTGGTGCTGAACGGCTCAGCCGCGATCATGATTCCAGCGGCAGTCGCCCGGAGCTCGTACGTATCGATGGGCTGGGGGGTGAGTGCCTTAATCTCATGAGAGGCACAGCCGAGAAGGCTGATTCCGGCTAGAACCATCACCAGTGCAAAAATCTTCGTGTTCATGCCATTACCTCCATAAAGAGAGAGCCATCCTCGCAGGCAATAGGCAATACTTGACCCCGGAGATCGTCCGGTTTTCTGGTCTGCCACCGAGTGTGTCAGAGGTGGGGGGGAGGCTATTATCACCCCGGTTTTACTCTGCCGCCACGTAGTGGGACACTGCCCCCCCTCGACAGTGCGAAGGGCCAATACGAGGGGATTCAGGATATGATGAAGATCAGCCACTTTTATGAACTAGGTCATGAAATACTACATAGGCCTCCCCTGTCAAGCGCAAACTACCTTTACCTTAGAGAACCCACTAGGGACGAGGGAGGGTCACGGGCCCCGGGCCCGTCTCAAACCACGTGTGGTTTAATCCTTGAGTCTCGACAGTGGGACCGCAGGGTGGGTATGGCCATCATGGGCGGGGGCGCCGGACCTGGAACTTCTGGCGGGCGACGATGGCTTCCATGCCAGCGCGCGCGCGGGCGGCGGTTCCGGGCAACGGATCGAGATCGAGCGCGTCGAGGAAATGCTGGTAGGCCGGGGTTGCCTGGCCAAGGAAATGGAGTTGCACCAGTCCTGCCCCCACGTGCGCTTCGGCGGCCTCCGATCCCTGTGGATAGTCGCGCAGGTGGCGTCGATAGACGGTAAGGGCGGCGCGATGGTGTCCGTTGCGGTGCAGCCAGTCGGCCAGCGCAAGTGATTCTTCGGGGCTCAGCAGGCATCGCGTCTCCTCGGCATCGAGCGAGAAGTAGAGCTTCGCTGCATCGGAGAAGTCGCCACGGGCGAGCGCTTGGGCGATGGCCTGGGAAGGTGTGTTCCCAGGCTCGGACGTGGCGTGAACCCGCCGGCGGTACCCTGGCGGGCGTCCGGTGACCTCCCGCCGCTCCATGAACCGCGCGACGGCCAATCCCGCCAAGAAGCCACCGATGTGGGCGCCATACGCCACTCCGCCGCCCGCCATGCCGCGAGTGACAAGAAACGGCAAGAGGTTGTCCACCAGCAAGTAGAACCCCAGTACGAGCCGAGCCGGCACCGTGATTACGTTCATGAAGAAGGGCAAGAAAACGAACAGCAATCGGACTGTATTGCGTGGGAACCAGATGAAATAGAAGCCGAGGACACCTGAGATGGCGCCGGATGCCCCGATCAGCGGTAGCGGCGAATCGAGGTCAAAGAGGGTGTGGCACAACGTGGAGGCCGCCCCGGTTGTCAGATACCAGAGCAGGAAGGGCAGCCGCCCCAGACGGTGTTCCACGTTGTCGGCGTAGATCCAGAGGAAGAGCATGTTGCCGAACAGATGCAGGAAGCCGGCGTGCAGAAACATCGCCGTGAAGAGTGCGGTGAGCTGCGGGGCTGCCGGTCGGAACCCGTACTGGAAGACGAAGAGATCGTACGCGGATGTCTGACGCAGCAACCCCTCCGGTGGCACAGAGCGCTGCAGGTTCTCTGTGATGACACGAAGGTACTCCCAGAGTGCCGGATTGTTCAGGTCGGGCGCCGTCACACTGAGCGGCAGGGTGATGAGCAGGTACACGGCACAATTGGCCAGAATCAACGCGTACGTGACAAACGGGACACCCCGCGGGTTTGGTGCGTCACCAAGGGGCAGGATCATGGCTCGTGCTCCGTAGGGATCTTTTGCGGTACGTTACCCGGACAGGTGAGATGCCGGACAGCACCCGGCAGGGCTGTCCGCAGGTGTCGAGACATGAGTGAAGGTTACCAACGGCCTTTTCGGATTGCAAGGTATGCTGCCGAATCCCGCCCCCCAGAGAATTCCATAGGGACGACCATAAGCCATGCCTCCAGTCCCAATTTCCGTGGAGTGCATATCTTGGGCCGTTAAAGCCCAGTCCTGTTGGGCAAGTCGGGAAGGGTCCTGGAGAGATTCCTTGAGCTTGGAGGATAACAAATTATTGCCCTTATGGGCCATAAATGCCCAGTTTGGCACGGACGTTGCTCCATCCTATGGAAACAGGGGGATAACCCTACCCTCAGGGGGGTACGAGTGCCAGTAACATGCCCGAAATGTCGACGTGCCGTGGAACCGCCTGCGCCCTTCATTCCAGGTGGGTTAGTCCATTTCCCTTGTCCCGGGTGCGGCTTGGTCCTTCAAAAAGGGGCGGGAGCGGGTCTCTCAGATCCACCAACGAGGCTACCCCCCTTCCGTGACATCTCCAAGGCAGCCCCAGCGCCGCCGACCCGCACGGTGGGCAAGCCTCACCTGCCTCCTCCTCGTGTGGTGGCCACCCGTCCCCCGCCGCGAGCGCGGGGAGCGAGGATGGAGCCGCTCGCCACCTCCAGGCGACAGGGAAGGGCGGCGTGGATCATCCCCGCCGCTCTCTTTGTCATGATCACCCTCTCCATCGGTGCCCTGAGCCTTGTCCCGGCAACACGGCGGCCCCTTGCTACCCCGGTTTCGCGTCTGGTGCTCATACTGATCGGTGAGCGAGCAGCTCAGAACACAGTTCGGCTGGGACTGGACCACGAGGCCCTCATCCGACACGGACGACAGACCACCTTCTTGGATACGGTCTCTGCGTATGAGCAGGCCCTCCAGGCCTATCGTCAGGCGCTCGCGCTCGGGGGAACGAGCCCAGAGCTTCTGTCGGCCTTCGCCGAGGCCTACGCTGCCCTTGCAAATCACCGGCAGGACCAAACCCTGGCGTGGCGGGCGGTCGTCATGGCTCGCGTTGCTCTCTGGCTGGCGCCGAACCGGGTCGAGACCGCGCGGGCGTGGGCGGATGTTCTGAGGCGACGCGGCGCGTATCACCGGGCAGCCGAGGCAGCGCGACGGACCCTGACCCTCGATCCTCGAGATGGGGTGGCGCACTTCATCCTGGGAGAGAGTGCACGCCGGAGCGGGCGCCAGCTCGAGGTGGCACGCAAGGAGCTCAACCTTGCCGCGCGCCTCGAGCCCCAACTCGTCGCGGCTCACGCCGCCCTTGGGCGGGTCTTGATGGCTCAGGGGAAGTACCGTGAGGCCGCTGCAGCCTACCGGCGGGGGATCGCTTCGGTCCCGCGGGCCCTGTCCCTGCAGTTGGGATTGGCTGACGCGCTCCAGCCCATAGGGGAGTTTCGGGAAGCGATCGGGCTCTACCGCGGTCTCGCTCAGGACCCGGAATTCGCCGTGGCAGGAGCGGTGGGGCTTGCGGAGACCTACATTGGAATGGGTCACCATGACCGGGCGATCATTCTCCTGACCGACCTCTTGCAAAAGCACCCAACCCATGCAGGTGCGCGACTTGCCCTGGCTCGAGGGTATGCAGGGCGGGGGGACCATCGGCGCGCGATTGGGTTCTTCACCCAAGCCATCGTGCTTTCACCGTCTGCCCCCGCGTATGAAGGCCGAGGCCGCGCATATCTCGCCGTCGGGAGATACCGCGAAGCCCTCGGTGACTTCCGCGAAATCCTCCGACTCACAGGGGATCGAGCGCGCTTCGACGCTCTCCAGGCGGCGGTGGCACGCGCGCGGCACGAGGCTTGGCAGGCCGAGGGGGAGCTCGGGCATGCGGCCGTCGCGCAGGAGCTCACGGCCGGGTCGGTGACGGCCAGCGCAAATCTGGAGAAGAAGGATACGGTGTCCCGCACGGCACAGGCGAGAGGTCTTGGAGAGACCCGGGTCATCAGTGCTGAGGAGACCGCGAGAAATGTTGGGCAGCTTCTGGCGCAGGGCTTCAGCAAGGGTGGGATCACCGCGGGTCACCTGCGAGCGATGGCCATCGTACTGGCAGTCCGCCGTCGGGAGGTGGAGGTCTCACACCCAGCCAAGCTCCGGAATGATGGAATCATAGACCAGGACCAGTACTCGCACGAGAGAGAGACCTCCAGCGCTCGGAAGTCAGCGCCCGGAGTCCCGGACCGTCCCTCACCTCGGGTGACCAGCCAGAGCCGTGTCGCGGGAGCT
>JBHIAD010000007.1:0-23389 GCA_046758405.1 Methylomirabilales bacterium (SeqCode) | reverse complement strand
AAGTGCCGAAGGTCCGGGGGTGGGGCCGTCCCCGCGCCAGGGGGCCGGCGTGGGTACGGGTCCCGCTATCCGAGGCAATCATCACGTAGGGGTGCCGGAGGATTTCCTGGAGGTTCGTCTCGGACATCGTAAAGAGGATCGCATCCACCCGGCACTGCTCCGCGGCGAGCAGGTCCAGGACGAAGGCCGGGGGGGGCTGCCCTGCCAGGGCCGCCGCCTGACTCACCCGGAGCCCCTCGTAGCGCTTGTGTCGCTTCTCTGTGACCTCCGCGATCATGATCTGATCCCAGCGCCGCTCCTGAAGCTCCTCGATCAACCGGGCCCGCGCCGCCGCATCCTGCAGCCGGGCGAGCCGTTCCCCCCGACTCCCCGCCCGGGCCCAGTTCGGGAGGATCGCCTGCAGCTCCGTGTTCGAGGCCGTATAGGGGTACCGGTCCGCCGTCACGTCCTGCCCCGCCGAGCGGGCCCGCTCGATCCGTTCGATCGCCTCGGGGAGCTTCGCCCAATTCCCCGGTCCCGAGGTCTTGAGGTGGGAGATCTGGAGCGGGATCGCCGCGGCCCGCACGACCCCGATGATCTCGTCAATGGCCTCCAGGAGCCTGTCCCCTTCGCTCCGCATGTGGCAGGTGAGGACACCGCCCGCCTCGCGCGCGACGGTGGCCAGGGCCGTGAGCTCCGCCCCCGGGGCGAAGCAGGCCGGCGGGTAGATGAGCCCCGTGGAGAGGCCCAGGGCCCCCTCGTCCATGCCCCGCCGGACCGCTGTTGCCAGGGCCGCGAGTTCCTCCGCAGTCGCCTGGCGGTCCGCCCCCCCCATCACCGAGCCGCGGATGGTGTTGTGCCCGATCAACAGGCCGAAGTTAATCGCGGGCCTCTCCCCCTTGAGGTGAGCGAAGTACTCGCCCACATGGCTCCACGGGTGATCAAGTCCGTAGACCTCGCGGTAGTGGGCGACCCGCTCCTCGCGCCATGCCCCGAAGACCGGCGCGGCCGCGTAGCCGCAATTGCCGCCGATCTCGGTGGTCACGCCCTGCCGCACCGCGCTCTCGGCCCTGGGGTTCACCAGGAGGAAGTAGTCGGAGTGGGAGTGGACATCCACGAAGCCGGGCGCCAGGATAAAGCCGCGGCCCTCGATGACCCGCCCGGCCGGTGGCCCGCCGAGGTCCCCGACGGCGGCGATCCGGTCTCCAGCAATCGCGACATCCGCTTGGACGGGGGTCCGGCCCGTTCCATCCACCACGTGGGCCCCGCGAATCAGCACATCAACCATCCTGGTCCCTCAGAGTCCCTTGATCCGGGTCCGGTAGCGGGCCTCGAGCTCCCGGTTGTGCCGGTCCCCCTCCGGGACGTTGGCGCTCCGGTAGATGGGCGGGTTGAGACCCGCTGCCAGATAGCACTCCACGACGCGACAGGCGAGGGCATTCACCAGGAAGGCGCCGGCGATCAGGGAGGTGGGCCCGACCCCCTGGGCGAGGCCGGGCAGCGTCACCACCGCGTCGCCGAGGGCCCCGCAGGTATCCAGCAGGATGTCGGCCACCTCGAAGAGTCGCCTCCCGCTCGCGTGCCGCGAGGGGACCTGCTGCGAGTGGGTGACCGACGTGATCGCGACAACCGTTAAGCCCCGCTCGCGACCGCCGAGGGCCATCTCCACCGGGACGGGGTTGATCCCCGAATTCGACACCACGATCAGCACCTCCCCTCGCCGGCAATCGTAGGCATCGAGCAGGATGGCCGCGATGCCGCTCAGGCGCTCGAAGGGTCCGCTCTTGAGGGGCGAGGTGAGTGGGGTCAGGAAGACCTCCTGGATCACGTTTACGGGGACGAGACCACCTGCACGGTGGAAGGCCTCCTCAGCGACCGCGTGGGAGTGGCCGCTGCCGAAGATATGGAGGATCCCCTCCTCCCGCAGGGAGGCAAAGACCGTGCGCGCCGCCCGCTCCAGAGGCTCCGCCTGGGTCTCAACGATCCGGGTGAGCAGTCGGGCGATCGCCTGGTGGTATCGCATAACCCCCGTTCCCATTACCCGACCACCCCGGCGAAGCGGCGGCCCGGCACGATCACGCCGAGACAGGTTGCCGCTTTCGCCCCCGTGGCCCCCGGCAAATTCCCCGGGAGCCCCCGGGCGGTGAGGTAGGCGAGGAGCGCGAAGGCGGATGCCTCCACCGCCCGTGCCGGGTAGCCGAGCTCTTCCACCGGCACCAGGGCAATTTCTCCCAATCGCTCCCTGAGCGCCCCCATCAGCCAGGCGTTCGCCGTCCCTCCCCCCCCGACCACGATCTCATCCAGGCGACCCCTGGGCCGGATAAAGTGCTCAATCGCCCCGGCGACCCCCTCCACGGTCACTCGGGTGACTGTGGCCACGAGGTCCGCCTCACCGAGCGTGGCCGCCTCCGGCCGGCGGAGGAGATCCGGCCCGAATTCCCCCTGTCCCGCGCTCTTGGGCGGGGGCGTGGCAAAGAAGGGATGGCCCAGGAGCCAGGTGAGGAGCGCGCCCGCCACAGCCCCCCGGGCGGCCCAGGCTCCCCCATCGTCCTGCCATCGCTTCCCCTCGGTCAGGCGTCGGACGATCCCATCGATCAGGACGTTGCCGGGACCACAGTCAAAGGCGAGGACCTCCTCTGGACGGCCCCCCGCCGGCACGTAGGTCAGATTGCTGATGCCTCCCAGGTTGAGGAAGGCCCGTCCGCGCACCGGGTCTCGGAGCAGGAGAGAGTGCAGATAGGGGGCAAGCGGCGCCCCTTCGCCGCCGGCGGCGATGTCGCGCGGCCGGAAATCGGCGACGGTGGTGATCCCGGTGCGCTCGGCGATTACCGCCGGTTCACCGATTTGCAGCGTCGATCGCACCTCGAAGGCCCCATCCCGGATCGGCCGGGGCAGATGACAGATGGTCTGACCGTGCACGCCGACAAGGGCGACCTCGTCCGGGGCGACCCCTGCCCGCTCGAGGAGCGCCAGCACGGCTTGGGCGTTCAGTTCTCCGAGGAGAAAATCGAGATGGCAGACCGCCTGCACTTGGGCCTGCCCGGCCCGGGCGAGGTCGAGGAGCCGCTCGCGGAGGCCGGGAGGATAGGGAAAGATCTCGAAGGCAAGGAGGGTCGGTGAGGGGATTGGATCGCCCCCCTGGATCTCGACCAGGGCCGCATCAATCCCGTCCGCCGACGTGCCGGACATGAGCCCGATGACCTTCACCAGCGCCCCTCGGGTCTCAGCACGTCACGGGCGCGACGCGGGGCCGCCATGGACACCTGTGTGCCTTGCACCTTGGACGAAGTCCGCCTTCACCCGGGCGAGGGCCCCCGAATCCGCGAGAAGATCCACCGCGGTCATCGCCATGGCCTTGGCGGCGAGGAGCATCCCCCCCTCGCCCCGGGGCGATCCGGCAGCCTCGGCGAAGGCCGCCATGTGACAGACCACGTCCGGCGGAGCAATCCCGATCATCGGCTGGATCGTCGGGACCACCTGACTCACGTTCCCGACATCGGTCGAACCCATCTCGTCATCCTCAGGCCGCTGATCAATCGCCACACCCAGCCGCTCGAGGTTCGCCTGGAAGAGCCCGCTCAGCGCGTAATTGACCCGCTGCGGCTGGTACAGGTGCCCCGCCTCCTTGATCGCGACCCGGGCTCCCGTCGCCTCTGCCGCGGCGTGGAAGCACTGTACAATACGCCGGTAGAGGGTCTCCAGGGAGGTAAGGTCCAGCGCCCGGACATAGAAGAGGGCAGCGGCGTAGGCGGGGATGATGTTTGGCGCCTCGCCGCCGTGGGTGATGATGCCGTGGACTCGGGCGTGGGGCGGGAAGTGCTGACGGAGCGCGTTGATGTGATTGAAGCTCTGAATCACCGCATCGAGCGCATTGATCCCCAAGTGGGGGGTGGCCGCGGCATGGGCAGGCTTTCCGAAGAACTCCACCCGAACCTCCCGGAGCCCGAGGGCGCGCTTCACGATCTCGGTCCGGTTGCTCGGGTGGACGAGCATCGCCGCGTCCACCTCAGCGAAAATGCCCGCCTCGACCAGGGAAATCTTGCCACCCCCCTTCTCCTCCGCGGGGCAGCCGACCAGCAGGACCCGGCCCGGGACCTGCCCGAGGAGGCGAACGGTCGCCAGGGCGGCCCCGAGGGAAGCAGCGCCAATGAGGTTGTGCCCGCAGGCATGGCCGAGCCCGGGCAGGGCGTCGTACTCGGCCAGGAAGGCGATCGTGGGACCGGGACCTTTTTCATGGGTGGCGACGAAGGCGGTGGCGAGACCGGCCACTCCCCGGGTGACCCGGAAGCCCTTCTCCTCCAGGAGGCCGGTGAGGAGAGCGACCGCCTGGTGCTCCTGGTAGGCAAGCTCTGGATTGGCGTGGAGCGTCCGGCTCACCTGCAAGAGCTCGGGGGCAAGTTGATCGACCGTCTCTTGGACCACCCGCTTGAGCTGCTCCTGCATCCCTTCCCGCCCTTGGGTTCCGCACAGCCCCCACGTGTTGCAGATTGTGTTTGTCGTTTGTATACCACGAAAACCACGGCCCGACAAGGTGCGCCGGGGTCCGGGCTACGTCCCGATTCGGAGAGGGCTCGCGATCGTCTTGAGGAGGGCGATCGGGGAGAGGTAGGCCAGGTGCCCTGTCCGCGGATTCTCGGCGGTCGGGACGTTCTCGATGTGGATGGTGAGCCGCCCGAACTCCCCCTCCACCTCAATGTCGTGCATGTTACGGTCAACACCGGGATCCGCGACGATTGTGATCCTCGTCTCGGTCGCCCCGATCCCGGCCAGGCTCAGCGCCGCGGAGACATTCAAATTCGCCGGAAAGCCCCGGCACGCCTCGAAGGCGCTGCCCTCGAAGACCACCAGGGGAGCCGTGAGATCCATCAGGTCGATCCCTCGCTCGGTGAGGTACGGGGCGCCGCGAAGTCCCTGGGGGGGCTTCCGGCTGACCATGGCCACGCGGCTCACCCCACCGGCCGCAGCCCCCTTGACCCCGTCCAATCCGGCGATCGCCCCCGAGGGGACATAAATCCGACAACCCCGCAGGGCCGCGAGGCGGAACCATGCCTCCCGATCGAGGAGGCCTCCCACGCTGAGGACCATCAGGTCCTTGCCCCGCTCCAGGACAGCCGGGGCAATCGTCGCCAGGGCTGCCTGCCCCGCCGCCTCGACGACCAGATTAGCCTCTTCCGCAAGGGCGTCAAGAGGGCAAAGCCGAGGTGGCTCCCGGAGCGTCTTGAGGAAGGCCGAGGCCAAGTCCGGCCGCCTCGCACACAGCCCGACGATCCGGACTCCGGGGACCTCTCCCCGGTCCACGGCCCTCGTGATCGCCCGGCCAATGACTCCTATGCCTACGATCCCGACCTTCAGCATTCGGTGGGCTCCCCCTCACCACCGCAACAGAACCCATTCTGGCTAGCGGGCATCAACCGTCACTCGGTACGCCACGCAGCCGCGACTCGCCGAGACCAGAAGAGGCGTGCCAGCAGAAGCATCCAGAAGAGATGGGCCCCAGCCGCGATTCCGCCCAGGAAGAGGGCCGCCCATCGCCCCACCTCGAGGAGGATCATGTAGAGGAGGATCACGCCGTACATGATGTCCTGATTGCTGATCACTTGGGCTGGAATCACGCTCCGCTGTCCCGGCTCACCCCGCGCCCTTCCCCTTCCCTCCAGGGCAGCGTAGACGACCCATCCATCGAGAAAGACCCCAAGCCCACCAATCCCCCCAAGCCAGACGAGGTCGCCATCAGCACTCTGCACGCCCATCCCCCAGCCCATCGCGGCGATGAGTCCTCCACGAACGAGATTGTCCACCGTGATGTCCCATAGGTCCCCGAATCGCGAGGCAAGGAACTTGAGACGCGCGATCTCACCATCGACGCAGTCGAGGATACAGAAGAGGAGGTAGCACACGAAACCGACAGCCCCTCCGAGCCAATCCCCCCGCGTAAGGGCCCACACGCCACCGAGGCCCACCAACAAGGCCAGGATCGTGACCTGGTTCGGGGTGATCGGCGTTCGGAGAAGCCCGCGGCTCACCAGGCGTGACAGGCGACGGTGGAGGAGGCGGTCGAGGCCGGGGCTGTCGGAACTGGGCGCAATGCTTTCAAAGAGCAGCTCCTCAGCCCCCCGCAAGTCCTTAGGGCCGGCTAGGACGAACCCGCCACACGGTGCCACCCGGATGAGCTCCCCTGGATCCCTCGGCAACTCCCGCCCGCCGATGCAGGCGGGCAACCGGGCCCCCGGCGTCACCAGTGCCAGGCTTCCCTCTCTGTCCCTCGCCGCTTGGATCAACGTCTTGAGTGCTTCGGGTTGCAGGAACAGATCACACCGAAGCCAGCAACACTGCTCCGCATCAAGCTCCCCGAGGCGCCCGGTCACCTCGGCGAAAGCTTTGTACGTCTCCACAGGGATCGGAGTCCGACCAGATGTAGGGGAAATGCGGCGCCAGGTTTCGGCCAGAGGAGCTCCGATCAGGAGGACCCGCGAGACCCCAGCTCGCCCGAGATCGAACACCTGCCGGAGGAGGAGTGGGAGTCCGGCGATGAGGGTCGCTGCCCAGTGAGCCTGTTGCGCCGTCTCGGACCAGATGACCGCCGGGAGTGAATCCTGCGAGCCGGAAGACGAGGGACGCTCCGTCGCCACCCTCATCGACTGGCTCGATAGACCCCGAGGGCCCAGAGGGGAAAGTAGGTCGCGTAGAGGTGGTACTTCAAATAAAAGACCCGAGGGAATCCAGTCCCGTTCCACCACGGGTCCTCCCAGGACCCGTTCGGCTCCTGCCGCTCCAGGAGAAATTGAATGCCGTGCTCGACGGCCGGGTGGCTCGACTCTCCCGCGGCGAGAAGCCCGAGAAGCGCCCACGCGGTGTGAGACGGCGTGCTCCCCCCCCGGCCGGCCCGCTCTCGGTCCTCGTAGGTCCCACACTCCTCACCCCATCCCCCGTCCGGGTTCTGGCGGCCGACGAGCCACTCCACCGCGCGGCGGACCTGCTCGGCTCGCATGTCGTACCCAATCGCCCGGAGGCCGCGGAGCACGGACCAGGTCCCGTAAATGTAGTTCACACCCCAGCGGCCGTACCAGGAGCCATCCGGCTGCTGGGTTTTCCAGAGAAAGGCCAAGGCCTGCCGGACCACTGGATCCCAAAGTCCCCGGCCGAAAAGCCCCAGGAGCTCGAGGCCGCGACCCGCCAGGTCCTCTGTGCTCGGGTCCAGCAGGGCCCCGTGGTCGGCAAAGGGGATATGGTTGAAGACGAGCTTCGAGCTGTCGGCATCGAAGGAGCCCCAGCCCCCGTCTTTGAACTGCATGCCGATGAACCATTCGAGGCCCCGGGTCAAGGCCTCGTCCCACTCGGGCCGCTTCCCGCGCCCAAGGCGGTAAAGCGCCATGAGGACCATGGCGGTGTCGTCGGTGTCCGGATAGAATTCGTTGAAGAACTGAAAGGCCCACCCTCCGGGCTTGAGGGCCGGCCGCTTGACCTGCCAGTCACCCGGCACCGTGATCTGTTTGGACAAAAGCCAGGCCGCCGCCCCCTCCAGGGCGGGGTGGGCCGGTGGCAATCCCGACTCGAGTAGGGCGTTCACCGCAAGGGCGGTATCCCAGATCGGCGACAGGCAGGGTTGCACATGGAGCCGATCAGGCTCTTCGATCACCAGGTTCTCGATCTCCTGGAGCCCCTCGGCGAGCTTGGGGTGGTCGAGGGGGTAGCCGAGGGTCTGAAGCGCCATCACCGCGTTCGCCATGGCGGGGAAGATGCCGCCGAGGCCCCCGGGACCCATGCGTGCCAGGATCCACTCTTCGGCCTTGCGCAGAGCCTCCCCGCGCAGTGGTCTCGGCCCGTGCCGCTCAAGGGCGCGGATCGCCTGGTCGAGGCGGATAAAGAAGTTCTTCCAACTGATCCAGTGCTGGGTGTGGGGGAAGGAGAGGTCAGCCTGGGCGCGAGGAACCAGGTAGAGTTCATCCAAGGTCGTTTCGGACGGCACCGGCCACACGGGCTTCCGATCCAGGAGGATTATGAGCGGCACAATGACGGTCCGCGACCAGTAGGAGACCTCGCACAGGTTAAAGGGCGACCAGGCAGGCAGGAGCATAATCTCGGCGGGCATTGCAGGAACCCCTCTCCAGTCGTACTGGCCGAAGAGGGCCAGGGTGATCTTGGTGAAGACATTGACCTTGGTGATCCCCCCCGCCGCATGAACAAACTCCCGGGCATGAATCAGGGCAGGATCGTCCACCGGCACCCCGATCATCTTCAGGGCAAAGTACGCCTTCACGGTCGCGCTGATATCACTCTTTCCGCCTGGGTAGAGATTCCAGCCCCCATCGCCACACTGGCGCTCCCGGAGGTATCGAGCCGCCTTCGCCTCGCGGCGGGGGTCTGCGAGACCGAGGAAGCGACGGAGGAAGACGTACTCCGAAGTGATGGTCGTGTCGGCCTCAAGCTCGCCGACCCAATACCCTTCGGGGGCCTGGATGCTGAGGAGATAAGATCGCGCTCGTGTGATCGCCTGGTCGAGCCGATCAGGTCCGGCCTGAACTCCCGGACCCACCTCTTCGGATCTCAGCCCTGGAGCCTGTGGGTCGTGATCTTCTCGCATGCGGTGTCGTTCGGTCATCATTATCGTCTTTTCAGAAGAAGAAGGACATTCCGACGAGAAAGAGGCTCGTATTGATCCCTTGGTTCGGCTCATTCGTGCCTAAGTTCGAGAGGTGGTGGAGCCGCCATTCGGCGCTGAGAGCGGTCGTCGGGTTGACAAAGTAGCTCACCCCTGCCCCGCCTTGCACCGTGAAATTAAAGCCCTCCGCCTGTCCCTCGAACTCAAAGTTCGTTTCAATCAGCCCGAGCCCGCCCGTGACGAAAGGGACCCACCGGCCTCCGGTGGCCAAGTGGTAGCGCACCAGGCCGGCCAATTCGTACGCGGTCTGCCGCTTCCCCTCAAGGCTCAGGAGAAACCCGAGTTCCGCCACCACCTCGAGGTTCCCTCGCAGAATACCCGACCCCACCGGGTCGGTCAAAAAGACTCCCCAATGCGGACGCAGGTGGACGACCTCTATGTCCTCGAGCTCGCCAGAGTTTTCGGATCCCAAGAACCCGATGCCGAACCCGTAACCTGCGGCAACTCCAAACTCCACTTGTCCCTTGCGAAAACCCCGCCCCGATCCCCCTCGCGGTTCGCTCGTTCCGGCTCTTGCAGGCTCCGCCGTGGCTGCTGCGACCACCGGCAGCGGGCCAGCACCTATGGTCTCCTGTGCTGGTCCTCCCCTCCCCTGACCATCGGGGTCGGCCCCCACTGGGCCGACGAAGGCGAGAAACCCAATCACTCCCACTGCAGCCCCGAGCAGACGACCGCTGTTGCCAGCATTTCCCATGAGTTGTCTCCACCTTCCCCGGCGGGGGATTAGGGTGCCTCGCGCCGCTTGATTTCCATCTTGCGAACCAGTTCATCATAGGAGCGCGTCCCGATGATCCGATTGAACTCGATCTGGTAGTTCTTGACGATGCTGACCCCATCGATGGTCACATCCACGAACACCCACCGCCCTGCATGGTGCCGAAGCTGGTACTCGACCGGCAACCGCTCGCCACCCTTGGTGATCAGGACGGTTGGAACGGTGGCCGCCCGCCCCCCTGGTGCGATCTGTTCTCCCTCATAGGTAATGGTCTGGCCCTCGAGGGAGGAGACGACGAGGCGGGTATAGGATCGCTCGAAGAGCTCGCCGAACAGGGCGACGAAGTGGCGTCGTTGCGCCGTCGAGAGCCGTTTCCAGTGCTCCCCCAGGGCCTGACGCGCCATCGCCCGGTAGTCGAACCCATCACGGATGAGTGTCCCGATCTTCTCCCGGCGGGCCTCGGTCCGCTCCGGCCCGGCAAGGGCGGGGTCCTGGAGGAGACGGCGGGCCCCATCAAGGGTCTCCCGGACCCGGTCGAGCGGTCCGCCGGCGGCTGCGCCGTGAGCGTCCCCCAAAAAGAGGGCGAGAACCAGGACCATCCACAGAGATCCCTTGCGTCGCTTGATGCCGCTGAGCATCCTTCCTTCCCTCCCGGGTTACTGCTTCTGCGGATGATCCCCTGTCACAGCCTGGACGAGAGACCGCTCAGATCCTTCCGAGGCGCACGCTTTCAGGGCCATCCTGGCGTGAAATCCCAGGAGGGCCGGGAGGACCATGAGGGAGGCCACCAGGACACTGCCAACGCCGACACTCACGAGGACGCCCAGACTGGAGACGCCATGGTGCTGGGCTATCGCCAAGCTCCCGAATCCTACCATAGTCGTCAGCGACGACAGGACCACTCCCCGGCCGGTGCTGTTCACTACCGCAGCCATCCCCCCTCGTCTTTCCTGACGGTACCGCCCCACGATATAGAGACCGTTCACAATCCCGATCCCCAGGATCAGGGGAACGATGATCAGGTTGGCCAGATTGAATTCAATCCCCAGGAGGACCATCATCCCAATGGTCCAGAGGACCCCGACCAGCAGCGGAGTGATCACGAGCAGGACCAAGAAGAACCGCCGGAATGCCAGGAAGGAGATCAACAGGACCGCGAGGAGGGTATAGAGCCCCCCCTTCTGGTAGCCCCGCGCCATGGCCCGGCCGTATTCAAAGGTCATGATGGGATCGCCGCTTACGTCCGCATCGACCGTGCGGACAGCCTTGGTGAAGGCGGCAAGCCGCTCCTGATCCCAGATGTTCTTTTCAGGATAGATCTTAAGAAGGTAGTGCCCCGAGGGCCCCACGTAGCGGCTCTTCAGCGCCGTGGGCAGCTCATCGAGGGTCACCGCCTGCGCCCGAACCGCCCGCTTCAGAAACTGGACCTGTTCTCGCAGGTCGGTAAAGAGCGCGTGCTGAAAGGCGGTCAGGTTCCCTCGCACCTCAGTCGGATCGGTCGCCCCGATGATCCCGAGGACGCGCACGATGCGCTCTCGCACCTGCTGGAGCGCCGGCTCCCTGACCCCTTGCAATTTGAACTGGATCCGCCCCAGGGTATCCATCAAGCGCCCAAGGTCCACGGGCCCTTCGGCGCCGAACCCGGGCGGCAGGGCCTCGATGGTCGGGCGGATTGCGGCGAAGACCTGGAGCTTTGCGGGCTGGTCATCGGGGATGAAGCTGAGGACACTTTCGACTCGGCCGACGGTGGGAAGCGACGCGAAGGCCGCTTGCTTCCGGGCCACCTCGCCGGGAGTCCTGGCAAAGGCGACCCCGAACCAGCTCGACATCTCCGCCTCCTGCAGGACCTTGAGTTCCCACTTGACCGACTCCACTCCCCTCGCCTGGAGGTTCAAAAGATTGAAGTCCGCCCGTACCCGGGCCAGGGTGGGAAGGGCCATGATGGTGATAAAGGCCCCTATGAGGAGGACAAGCCCTGCGTGACTATCCAGACGCCGGAGGAGCCGGCTCACCCCGCTCAGGTCTCGCCGGCCGTGGAGAGCCCATGCCCGGACTCCATTTTCGCCCGTGGCCACCAGCAGGGCGGGCAGGACCGTAAAGGCAGCCCCGAAGCAGAGCAGGATTCCCCCTCCGGTGATCAGGCCGAGCTCCACCAGACCGCGGAAGTTCGCCAGGAGGAGGCTGAAAAAGGCCGCCGCAGTTGCCAGGGCACCGGTGAGGATCACCGGCCCCCCTTTGGTCATGGCCTGCGTCAGGGCCCCCTCCAGGGGGCTCCCCTGCCGCCTGGCTTCCGTGTAGCGGGCCAGCAGATGAACGTTGAAGTCGATCCCGAGTCCGATAAGGATCGGGACAAACGTGGCCGACAACACGTTCAGGCGCCCGATGGTGAGGGCAGCGAAGCCGAGGGTCCAGCAGACCCCTGCGGTCAGGCTCGCCATGGCGAAGAGCGGCATCCGCATCCCTCGCCAGAAAACCACGAACAGGAGCAGCACGCCAACCACTGAGAGGAACGTCGCCCGCGTGACGTCTCCACGGACGGTGACCATCTCGTCGGCTTCGAGCGCGTCCGTGCCGGTCACCCCAGCCGCGACCTCGGGAAACTGCTCCGAGACCTGGGCCACGGCTCGACGGATGCTCTGAACGGCCTCACCGACCGGGTTGAATCCCTGCTGGGAGTCTTTGGTCGTCACGAGGACAAAGAGAAAGCGCCCGTTGGAGGAGCGGAGGAGCGCGTCGGAGGGTACCCCACCGCCAGCGGTCGTCAGCCACCCCCTCCAGGGCGAAACGAAGGGACCCCCTCCCTCTGCCGCGGCTTGTAGCTGGGTCAGGAGGGCCATGAGGAGCCTGGCGTCCACCGGTCCTGCTTGCCTCTCTTCGGTCAGGAAGTCGGTAAAGAAGTGGGCGACCAGGCCGTGACTCATCTGCCGGTTGATTCCATCGAAGAAGGTGTTGAGACCGGGGTCCCGAATCAGCTCTGCAAGGAAGTCCCGATGGTCCTCGATCTGTCCCGCGACCCGCCGGAGATCCTGGAGGGGGAGGTAGAGGAGTCCCTTCTCCCGGAGCGAGGCGGTATCGATCCGGTAGAAGATCTCCCGGACGTGTTCCCGATCATCTTCGAGCCGCTTCACGAGCGCCTCGGTGAAGGCGGCGGCCCGGCCCGGGTGGGCGTTGTCGATGACAACAGCCACCGTGTCCCGGTCGCCGAACTCCTGGTTGTAAAGGGTGTGAAGTTGGCTGTACCGCTCGGTGCTCGAGACCAGCTTGGAGCGGCCCACTTGCAGCTCGAGACCGACCCAGGCCGCGCCGAGGGCAAAGAGGCAGAGCAACACCGCCCCAGTCAACACGTGCCAGGGACGGCGGAGAATCACCTGTGCGATCCAGCCCCAGTGAGGTCCCACCTGTCGCACCCGCTACCGTTTGCCCCCTGGCGCCACATTGCCAAGCTTCTCGGCTGCTTCCTTGACCTGCATCTTCTTAACCAACTCCCGGTAGGAGGAGGTCACGATGATCCGGTTGAACTGCGTCCGGTAGTTGCTGACCAGGCTCACCCCCTCGATCACCACGTCATACACCGCCCACCTCCCCTCCTGCATGAGGAGGCGGTACTCGATGGGGATATCGGGGCTCCTGTCCGTCACGATCCGCGTCTGTACCCTGGCATATCTACCCTCGACCGTCTCGCCCACGAACAGGATCTGCTCGCTTGCGTACGCCTCGATCTTCCCGACGTAGGAGCGCTCCAGCAGGTCGGCGAAAAGCCGGACAAACTCGTCCCGCTCCCGGACTGACCGGTCCCGCCAGTGAATCCCGAGGGATCGCTTGGCCATCTCACGAAAGCCAAAACGCGTGAAAACCACCTCCCGGAGCTTCCGGCGCCGCTCCGCCTGTTTGGCGCTCCCTTGCAGGGCCGGGTCTTTCACGATGGCCAACACCTGATCCACGGTCATCTTCACTTGCGCCATCGGCCCGTTCGCGGCGGCCACCAGGACTCCACCGAGAAGGAGGAGACCCGTAATCGTGCCCAGCCTCTTCTTCATATTGATAACCCCTTCCAAGCGCTACGGTTTCTGGCGCGCGTAGGCCTGGATGTCGCGACCCGTCGCAAAGGCCAGATTGGCGAAGGAGAGCCGCTCGTTGTACATCGCCCGGAGGTTCTCCACGCGGTTCTCGGCAAAGGCCTTGACCGCATCCGCCACGTCCTTGACCTCCCCGATCCCCAGGTCCATGTTGGCGGCGGCGGCGACCAGCCACTTGCGGGCGTTGCGGTAGGCCGTCTCGGTGGCCTCGATGTTTTTCTGGGCCTCGAGGAGCTCCTCGTGCGCCTTCTTGACCTGCAGCGGGATCCCTCGATCGGCGAAGACCTGTGTTTGCAGCAGCCGACGATACCCAGCCCGTGCCTCGTCCACCCGGCCCCGCGTGATCCCGAAATCGAAGGACCACTTCACCCCCGCCACCACCCCCGCGGTGGCATGGTTAAATTCATCAACGATGAAAGGGTTATTGAGCGTATCCCGGTTGGAGGCCGCGGCAAAGTCGCCGAAGAAGGCGAGGAAGAAGTCGGGGAAAAAGCTCGCCCGCTCGGCCTCCACCAGCGCCCTGCGGGCCCGGAGGCCCTCCTTGAGCTGGACGAACTCGGGCCGCAGCTCCCTGGCCTCCCGGATGTACTGCTCCACCTCTGCTGGCGAGCGGCCGAGGGGCCTCAGGGCCTTATCGGCGATGTTAACCTCGGCGGCAGGGTCGAGGTTCAGAAAGGCCCGGAGCGCCTCCCGCGAGAGGTTGATCCCCTTGTCCGACTCGTTGATCCCCTTCTGGATCTGGCCGAGGAAGGACCGGAGCTTGAAGAGATCAATCTGGTCCGCCCCGGGCGACCCGGCCTCGAGCTGGCGCTCGACCTTCTCGAGGGCCCCCCGGAGCTGCCCCTGGAGCCCCAAGAGGAGCCCTTTGATCTCTTCCGCGAGGAGCAGACCGTAGTAGAGCTCCTTGGTCCGGAGAATCACCTGGGCGGCCTTCTCATCGACCTGGGCCTGACTCACCCTGACCCCATGGGCGGCCGCCTCCCGGAAGGAGCTGATCTTGCCGAAGGTGTAGATCGGCTGCACCAGGCGCAGGGTCGCCCGCCCGAATATCCCGTCAATCGTGGGGCGGAAGATGCTATCGCCGGTGCTGTTGACATCCGTCGAGTCAGCCAGCCGCGCCTCCGGGGACGGTCCGGTGATCCCCAGGAGTTCGAGCTGCGGGAAGCGGGCCGCGTCGGCCTGGGTCTTTTTCGCCCGGGCGGCCTCCACGTCGAACCGCGTCTCCTCGATCTCAGGACTGATTAAAAGAGCCCGCTCGACCGCCTGGTCGAGGCTGAGGACCACCTTCTCGGCCGCCTCGGCGTGCAACCCGAGGCTCATAATCCCCACTGCCGTCACTACCATCCAAGGCCTTCTCCCTGCCCCCGTCCCCATGGTCCCCCTCCTCAACCGGCCCCACCTCCTCAGACTTTGCCAAAGATGAGTTGTCCAATGGCATCCTCGATGTCAATGGGGGGAACTGTCTCCCGAATCCGACCTCCTGCCTGCAGGAACCTCTCCGACCCCCCCGGGCTGATGCGGAGATACTTCTCGCCGATGAGCCCCCGCGTCTTGACAGCCGCAATGGCATCCTCCTGGATCGCTACGCCCTGGCGGACCCGGATGGTCACCCGGGCCCGGTAATGTTCGGTCAACGTAATGGCCTCGACCCGGCCGATCTCGACCCCGGCGATGACCACAGCGGCCCCCGCCTTGAGGCCGCCGGCGCTCGTGAAGTCCGCGTGCAGTGTGTAGCCCCCCCACCCGATGAACTCCTGGCGTCCAAGCTTCACCGACAGATAGCCAAGGGAGAAGAGGCCCAGCACAAGGAAGAGGCCAACGGTCACCTCCAGGTTGAATTTCCGCATAGTCGGTCCCCTCAGTCGGGCCGGATCGGGCCCTCCGGGTTGCCGGTGATGAACTGCCGGACCACGGGGTCCTCGGAGTTCCGGATCTCGGCCGGGGTTCCCACCGCCACGATGACGCCTGCGTGCAACAGGGCCACGCGAGTGGCAATCTCGAGAATTTCGGGAATCTCGTGGCTCACCATGATCGCCGTGAAGCCAACCCGCTGATGCAGGTCGTGGATCAGCCGATGGATGGCGTTCGCCATGATCGGGTCGAGTCCCGTGGTCGGCTCGTCCAGATAGACCAATTGCGGCTCCAGGGCCAGGGCGCGCGCCAGGGCCACACGCTTCTTCATTCCGCCGCTGATCTCCTCCGGGAACTTGTGGCCCATCTCGACCAGCCCGACCTGCTTGAGCAGGTGCTGGGTCTTCTCGGCGATCGCCGTTTCCGGCAGGCGGGTCTTCTCCCGGAGCGGAAAGGCCACGTTGTCAAAGACCGACATCGAATCGAACAGGGCGCCACCCTGGAAGACGACCCCGCACTTCTCGCACAGCCGGTCCATCGCCCGCCCGTCGAGGGCACTGATCGCTCGCCCCTCGATGTAAATCTCCCCCCGGTCGGGGCGCAGCAGTCCCAGCAGGTGCTTGAGCAGCACGCTCTTGCCCCCGCCACTTCGACCGATAATGACCAGGATCTCCCCTTGGGCCACGTCGAGCGAGACCCCGCGGAGTACTGGTTGCCCAGCAAAGGCCTTGTGGACATCGATCACCCTGATCATGCACTGAATCTCTCAGAGCAGGATTGAACCCATGAAATAGTCCCAGACCAGAATAAGCACCGACGAGAGGACCACGGCCTCGGTCGTCGCCCGGCTCACCCCCTCGGCCCCTCGACCGGCGTAAAAGCCTTTATAGCAACACACCCAGGTAACGAGGACCCCGAAGCTGATCGACTTGGTGAACCCGGTTGTGATGTCCCGCATACCAACGTAGCTTTCCATCTCGCTGAAGTATGTCCCCGTGCCCAGCCCCAGGAGATGCACCCCAACCAGATAGCCGCCGTAAATCCCGACCAGGTCGAAGATCGCCGCAAGGAGGGGGAAGACCACGAGCCCGCCCAGGATGGTCGGGACGACGAGGTACCGCATCGGGTTCAGGCCCATGACCGTCAAGGCGTCAATCTGCTCCGTGATGCGCATGATCCCGATCTCCGCCGCCAGGGCCGAACCGGCCCGGCCCGTGACCATCAGGGCTGAGAGGACCGGCCCGAGTTCGCGGACGAGGCTCAGCGCCACGGCGGGGCCGAGCAACGCCTCCGACCCAAACTTCCGCAGGGTATAGAAGACCTGCAGGGCCAGGACCATGCCCGTGAAGGCCCCGGTCAGGATGATGACCGAGAGGGACCGGAATCCGATGAAGCGGACGCGCTCGAGGAGGCGGCGCCACTTGATCGGGGGAAGGCAGCAGATCCACTTGGCAGCCAATCCAAGGAAGATGAGCATCCGCCCACCGTTCGCCAGCACAGTGAGCGTCTCCCGCCCCAGCCACGTGAGGACATTCGTCATCCGCTCTCCTCGTCTCGTACAATGAGGTCCTGCTGAAGCTAAAGTTGGTTATTCTATCCTGCATTCTTCCAAAGAGCAAGAGTGGGAACTTGCATAGGGTTTAACCGTTTTTTTCTTGCAAAGGGTCCAAAACAGGACGATAATTTTAAGATGATACAGTACACAATTGGCTATCTGAGGCCTCTGGTCTCAAGAACTTATCACGCGGGCAGTTTCTTCCATCTCATAATCGGCACCATCTGGCTTCGCCCCTATGTGTTCCTCTTCCTGCTCGTCTACCTCCTGGCCGCCACCACCGATTGGGGATGGAGGCGAGCGGGCCTCTTTACCCTCGTCGCCTGGACGGTCGCCTTTGCCGCCGAGTTCGCTTCCACCCGGATCGGTGTGCCTTTTGGCCTATATCACTACGTCGAGGCGACCCGTGGGCAGGAGCTCTGGATCGCCAACGTCCCCCTTATGGACTCGCTCTCCTTTGTCTTCCTGGCCTACGCCAGCTACGCGACCGCCCGTTTGCTGCTCGCACCTGAAACGCTTGGCATGGTTGAGGATGGTGGATTGCTTCCCGCCGCGGCTCGACGGCCTGCTGTCCTCGGCCTCGCCGTGGCCCTTTTTGTCCTGATCGACGTCATCATCGACCCGGTCGCACTGCGAGGCGATCGGTGGTTCCTCGGCCGGATCTATTTCTATCCCGACGGCGGCACCTACTTCGGGGTGCCCCTGTCGAATTTTGTGGGGTGGGGCGTTG
This sequence comes from Methylomirabilales bacterium (SeqCode), assembly GCA_046758405.1. GTDB lineage: Bacteria > Methylomirabilota > Methylomirabilia > Methylomirabilales > CSP1-5 > JBHIAD01. The sequence goes on along the minus strand of JBHIAD010000007.1, from coordinate 5,824 downwards.
TGGGTTACACTATCCTGGTTCTCTTTACGCGGATGGAGGGAATGGTCGGCGGCGCGCGCCCTTCCTGGGCAGCGAATTTCCCGATGTGCCGCTGGCTCGGGGCTGGGCTGTATGGCGGTGTACTCTGTTTCATGGTGATGGTGAGCTGGATGATCGAAGAGCGGGGCCTCTTCCTGGTGAACGCATGTCTTACGGCGGTCTTTGCGGCGGGTGTGGTCTTACGGGTGGCGGGCCATCCCTACCGAGCCGCAGCGCAAAGAGCCTCCCCCGGTAACGTTGGCGGATTCAACACAGAGAGAGAATCCCGGCGCGTACCATCTCTGAGAGGTTAACACGGCAGGGAGGGACCATGGCCGTTCCAACCCGACAAGCGCTCACCGTCGCGCTTTATGTCCTCCGACAGAAACTCCGGGGAAAGAAGCGCTATCCCCTCGTGCTGATGCTCGAGCCCCTCTTTCGCTGCAACCTGGCCTGTGCGGGGTGTGGGAAGATCCAGTACCCGGAGCACATCCTGCAGAAGCGCCTGACGCCAGAGCAGTGCTGGGCGGCCGCGGAAGAGTGCGGAGTCCCGATCGTGAGCATCGCCGGGGGTGAACCGCTCATTCATCCCGAGATGCCAACGATTGCTCGGGGGTTCGTGGAGCGCAAGAAGTACGTCTACCTCTGTACGAACGTACTCTTGCTCGAGCGGAAGTTGGACCAGTATGAACCCTCCCATTACCTCACCTTCAGCACTCACATGGACGGCCTGCAGCAAGAACACGATTGGGCAGTCTGTCGCGACGGGGTCTACGACGCGGCCGTCAAGGCGATCAAGGCGGCGCTCAACCGAGGTTTCCGGGTCACCACCAACACGACCCTCTTCGACGGGGCGCACCCGGAGCGGGTCCGGGCATTTTTTGATGCCATGATGGATCTCGGGGTGGAAGGGATGATGATTTCTCCCGGATACAGTTACTCGAAGGCCCCGGATCAAGAACATTTCCTGCGCCGCAACCGGATCAAAGAGCTCTTCGCCCGTATCTTGACAGATCGCAAGCAGTTCTGGCGCTTCAACCAGTCCCCGCTGTTTCTCGAATTCCTCATGGGCAAGCGGGAGTACCAGTGCACGCCCTGGGGCAATCCCACCTACAATATCTTCGGCTGGCAGCGACCTTGCTACCTGTTGCAGGACGGCTACGCGGCGACCTTTCAGGAATTGATCGACACGACCGAGTGGCACCGGTACGGCACCGGCAACAATGAGAAATGTGCAGACTGCATGGTCCACTGCGGGTATGAAGCGTCCGCCGTTCATGACACCTTCAGCTCGTGGAACGGATTCTCGCAGACGGTGAAATTGACCTTATTCCCGAATGCTCGCGGGAGAGGAGGTCGGCATGACGGCCGAGGGCACAAACCAGGGACGGAGACCGCCGCTCCAGGGCCCGTGGGTCCGACCCTCCACCGAAGCGGAACTCACCGCCCTAGTCGAGAGGGCCTTTGATTACCGCGGCGACGTGACGATCGAGCTTCGGGATGGCACATCGGTAGAAGGATATGTCTTCAACCGGGAGGCAAACGCGCCGGACCCCCGGATTCACGTGTTCCCCCAGGGGCAACCCAACGCCGCGGTCATCCGGGTCCGCGACATCGTCGCCATCGCCTTTACAGGGGAGGACACTGCCAGTGGGAAGTCCTGGGAGGAATGGGCGGCCAAGAAGGCCTCGGACCGTCGAGCAGAGGCTGAACGGCTTGCCGCTGAGGCACAGGCTCGCGGCGAACTCTAGGTGCCAACGGCCCAGGGGGTCTGCGGTGCCAGTAGAGACTCCCCCTCCGGAACCGGTCCGCGACTGTGCCCGCCCTGAGGCATGAGAGCTTTCGGTAACGAGGTGCGGATGTGGATCCGGTTCAACACATTCGGCCTGACGCGATCTGGCTTGCAACGGCGACTGAGGCAGAAGCCGCGCCCCTCAGGCGCCGACTGGATGTCCACATCATCGACACCGGTGGGACCTTGGCCGCCTCTCGCGATGGGAGGATCGCCCTTCTCAGAACTGGCTGTGGGCCCGCCGCCGTTACCCGGACGGTCGCATCTCTCGGCGCCGATCTGCAGGTGGAACGCATCGTCGCCTGCGGGCTCGCTGGAGCCCTCGCTCCGCATCTCCATCTCGGGGATCTCGTTATCGCGGAGCAGGTGCACACCATGGAGGGGGAGCGGATCCCGCTGGATTTGGCCCTCGCCCGGGCCGCCGAAGAGCGCCTGACCGCTGCGGGTCTGCCGTGTCACCGTGGGACGATCTTCACGCCCCCGGGGATCCTGACAGAGCCGGCCGGGAAGCGTGCATGGCATCGCTTGACCGGCGCCCTGGCAGTTGACACCGAGAGCGGGGCGTGGGCCCGGCTCGGCCGCGAGCGAGGCTGGCCACTCCTGATCCTCCGGAGTATCCTGGACACGGCCACCGAGCTGCTCCCGCGATGGATCGAAACCTTGGTGACCCCAGAGGGTCGCATCGCCTGGCCGAAGGTGGCCAAGCTCCTCAGGAGGCACCCCACGGCACTGATGTCCCTGGTGCGGATGAGCCGACAGCGTCGGCGGGCCATCCGTCCCCTCGCCGAGGCCGTGGTGGGGATGGCCCTGACCGCGGCGCCGCCACTGACACGGGAGCGGGTACAGATTCCGTAACCGGTTGCTGCCACTCACACCCCGCTGAGGAGGACCTGATGGACTGGGGAACGCATGTCATTGTCGCTGCAAAGCTCATGGAAAGCTGCGGGCTGGAGAAGGGCGCGGCGATTTACTCCGACCTGCCGGTGATCGACATCAAGCCGGCGCACTTCCACCGCGTGTACGCCCATATCCTGGGCAAGTTCCCTGGAATCCTGGATGTCGCCCTGGAGCTGTTCGCGCTCCCTGAGTTACCGCAGCGAGATTTCGACGGGCTCACGCAGTGGGCAGAGGCCAAGTCGAAGGACCTGGAGACCTTCGCCGAGAAGCTGCCAGCTCACGACCAAGCCGGGCGGCGCGCAATTGAGGAGAAGGTGTACGCCTACCGGCGGATCGCCGAGGAGGCTCCTGGGTTTGTCGCTCACCTGCAGGCAGCCCGGGACCTGGTGGGAGATCCCGACATCGTCAAGCCAAGCGTGGACAAGTTAGCGGCTGCGGTCAGCCTCGTCAGCCACCCCTACTTCGATGTCTGGAACAACCCGGTCCAGTTCTTCCTTCCGGACTGCGCCTACGGATCGGCGAAGTGGGATTTCTGGACCGGGCTGGACTACATGAGGTTCCGAGGGGATTTCTACAAGCCAGAGAGCATCATGGCCTTCCGCCAGGCGATTATCAAGAGCCCAACCTGGAGCATGCCCCTCAGACCGGAGGCCCTGATCAAGGCGATCATCATCCGGATGGGTGAGATGGGCGCGCCGACCATCCCCTATGAGATCGTGGACATGGGCATCCGCGACTTTCTCCGGTACCTCGACGTCCAGGAATACCAGCGGGTGGATAAGGAACTCGAGTTTTGCCACAGGCTCGAGGACGAGATCGCGGAGTTGATCACGCAGCAGTTCCCCAAGCGATGAGTACCCGATGGCGACCGGCCATGATCTGATCGCTGCCCTGGAGGGCGAAGGGTTCGACTTCTTCACGGGGGTCCCCTGTTCGCTCTTCACCGGAATCTTGGGCGCGCTCGAGGCCCGATTCCCGGGGACCTACCTCCCGGCTGTCCGCGAAGATGCAGCCGTGGGGATCGCGAGCGGCGCCTATCTCGCCGGTCGCCGCCCGGTCGTCCTGATGCAGAACTCCGGGCTCGGCACCTGCTTGAACGCCCTGGTCTCCTTGAACCTGATCTACCGGATCCCCCTCCTCCTCCTGGTCTCCTGGCGAGGCTACGACGGCAAGGATGCCCCCGAGCATCTCATCATGGGCGAGATCTCACCGCGCCTGCTCGAGACGATTGGACTCCCCTGGCAGGAGATCCAGCCGGACGGGGTGGCCGAGGCCGTCGCCTGGGCAGCCAGCACGCTCGAGGCCAAGCAGATCCCGGTGGCGCTCCTCCTCCGCAGGGGGGCCCTCGCGTGACCCGGGCCGAGGCCATCGCCACCGTGGTCCGCCACCTCACCGACGAGCTCGTCGTCGCGGCCAACGGCTTCCTCTCCCGAGAGACGATCCAGGCCAAGGACCGGCCCGAAAACTTTTACATGATCGGCTCGATGGGACTCGCGGCCCCGATCGGCCTGGGAATCGCGCTCGCCCGACCGGAGCGCCGCGTGGTCGTGTTCGACGGGGACGGAAACTTGCTGATGGGCCTCGGCATCCTCCCCCAGGTGGCCGAGCGAGCCCCCCGGAATTTTCACCACATCGTTTTCGACAATGCCGCCTACGGGTCCACTGGAAACCAGCCGACCATCACCGAGCGGGTGGCGTTGGAGCTGATCGCCAAGGCGGCCGGATACCGCTCGGCCGAACGGGTCTGTGACCTGGCATCCCTCGAAGCAGTCCTCCCCACTTTCTTCGCTGCTGACGGACCCGCCTTCCTGCTCGTCCGAGTTACGATCAGCTCCCACGATCAGGACGCACCGCGGGTCCACCACCCTCCCGAGGCCATCACCGAACGGTTCCGGGCCGCCGTGGGCGCCGCGCCTCCTCCACCTCATTACTTTTAAGGAACAGGAAGCGGTCCGCGTCATGAGTCATTCCGCCATCCTCCTCGCTGCGGGAATCGGCCGTCGGCTCGCACCCCTGACGGATCGCGTGCCGAAGTGTCTGGTGGAGTTTGACGGCGTTACGCTGCTGCGCCGGCACCTCGAGATACTTACCGCCACCGGGATCCACTCGGTCACGATCGTCGTCGGCCACCTCGCGGAGAAGATCCAAGACCACGTTGCCGAGCTTCCTATCTCGACGTCCGTCCGTTTTATCCGGAACGAGCGATACGCGGAGGGGAGCATTCGCTCACTCCATGCCGCACGGGAAGCGCTCGTCGGCAATTGCCTGATCATGGACGCCGATGTCCTGTACCCGCGGGCTTTACTGCAACGCCTCGTAGGGTCGCAACACCCGAACTGTCTCCTCATGGATCCCGTGTCTACCGACACGGGCGAGGAGATGAAGCTTGCCCTGCGAGGCGGCCGGGCAATCGCCCTCGCTCGGAGCGTTGAGCCTCCGTGGGAGCAGGTCGGCGAGGGCATTGGCTTTCTCAAGGTGGGAACCGGGGCGGCGCCGGCCCTCCGGGCGGCCCTCGAGGACCTCGTCGCCCAGGGCAAGCGGGGGGACTACGAGGACGCAATTGACCTGTGGCTGAAAGAGGCGTGGGTCGGGGTCGAAGAGGTGGGAGGGCTCCCTTGGATTGAGATCGACTTCCCGGAGGACCTGGAGCGGGCCCGCACGATCTGGCCCGCCATTCGCGCCATAGAATCCCAAGAGAAGCGCTAGTTGGTTCACGGTTCACAGTTCATAGTTCATGGTTCACCGCCGGCAACTTCTCACCTCTCACTCCTAACTCCTCACCCCTTACGCTCCTTCTTCCATTGACGATTCCCGATTGACGGAGCTCCCCTGGCCCGGCTACAGTAGCCGAACCGTGAGGCCCTCATGAGCAGTCGTCGGTTCCCTGTCATCGGTCATCGCTCAAGACGATCAACGGTCATCGGATCTCGGTCTGCGCCGGGTATAGCCCCGGCAGCTCTGAGGCACCAGGCGGCCCTCCGGCCTCCCCGGTGCTTCTTGCTTTTGCTGACAATTCGCCTGGGACTTATAATGCCAACCCGGAGGGTCGAGATGGCTGAGACCGAGATCATCTTTTCCGTGGAGGAATCGCCGGAGGGCGGCTACGAGGCCAGGGCC
>JBHIAD010000006.1:0-24854 GCA_046758405.1 Methylomirabilales bacterium (SeqCode) | reverse complement strand
TGACACGCCGACCACCTGCCTGTGGGCCTTTCCCAGCCACGGTGGCCACGTGTTCTCCCTGGATCCGGATCTCACGCTGGATGGCGGTGAGATAGGGAAGGACAGCGGCTGGCCTGAAACGGGTCACCGCAAAATCACAGTAGGGGCAGATCGTGCCACAGAAGGGGATGTGAACATAGAGGGCGAGCACCCGGGGGGCCGGTGCAGCTTGACCGATGGTCGCCGGTCCGGAGGCAGGACTCAGTCGATCCATCTCCCGATACGATGCCATCGAGGCCGGTAGACCTCGCCATCCCACGACCAATAGATAAGGAAGGCCTTGCCCTCGACCTTCTGGATGTCCAGGAACCCCCAGAACCGGCTGTCCTGGCTGTGATCGCGGTTATCTCCCATGACAAACAGTTTTCCAGGGGGGACCGTGACTGGACCGAAAAAGTCCCGGGGAGATTGGGGACTCGCTTGGAGCATGGGATCCCCGTGGCGGACATACGGTTCCTTGGAAAGCTCACCGTTGATGAGGACGTCCTTCCCGCGGATCTCGATCCGATCCCCCGGTAATCCAATTGTCCGCTTGATGAAGTCCCGCGACTCATCCTGAGGGAATTTAAACACGATGATGTCTCCCCGCTCAGGCACCCAAGGCCCCAGCACCCACACCTCGAGGATCGGGATCTGGATCCCGTAGCTCATCTTGTTCACCAAGATGTGATCCCCGATCTGCAGCGTCTCCAGCATCGAGCCGGAGGGAATCTTGAAGGCCTGGACCACGAAGGTCCGGATGAAGAGCGCCAGCAACACCGCCACCACGAAGGCCTCGATCCATTCCCGGGCCGCGGATTTCTGCCGCACGCGTGCCGCCAGGGGTGATCCTGCAGACAATTCCGAAGCCTCCGTTTCTTCGCGTACCACCACCGGTTTCTTGTGGTCATCCATCGAGCCTCTCGCTCCCCCCTATCAGTCCACGGGCCCACGCACCCTCAGCACCGCCATGAAGGCTTCCTGCGGAATCTCTACGCTGCCAACCTGTTTCATCCGCTTCTTCCCCTCGCGCTGCTTCTCAAGGAGTTTGCGCTTCCGCGTAATGTCCCCCCCGTAGCACTTGGCGGTCACGTGCTTCCGGAGAGGCTTCACGCTCTCACGAGCAATGATCTTGCCCCCGATCGCGGCCTGGAGCACGACCTCAAAGAGCTGGCGCGGGATCAGCTCGCGGAGCCGCTCGGTCAGCCGCCGGCCCCAAGCGTAAGCCCGGTCGTGGTGAACGATGGCCGAGAGGGCGTCCACCGGGTCCCCGTTCACCAGGATATCCAGCTTGACGAGGTCGCTCACTCGGTACTCGAGGAACTCATAGTCGAGCGAGGCGTAGCCCCGGGTCCCCGATTTCAGGCGATCGTAGAAGTCTAGCACAACCTCGGCGAGCGGAAGATCGTACGTCACGAGCACGCGGCTGTCCTCCAGATACTCCAGGGCGTGCTGGTCCCCCTGTTTCTCCTGGCAGAGCATCAGGATCGGCCCCACATACTGGGCCGGGGTGAGGATCGTGGCCCGGATGTACGGCTCCTCGACCTGGGCGATTCGTTCCCGCGGCGGAAGCTGGTTCGGGTTGTCCACCTCGATCATCTCCCCGGCCGTCGAATGGACACGGTAGATCACCGTCGGCGCGGTCGTCAGAATCTCGAGACCGAATTCCCGCTCGAGCCGCTCCTGGACGATCTCCATGTGGAGGAGTCCGAGAAACCCGCACCGGAAGCCGAAACCCAACGCCGCCGAGGTCTCTGGCTCAAAGGTGAAGGCCGAGTCATTCAGTCGGAGCTTCTCCAGCGATTCCCTGAGTGGGACGTAGGCCCCACCGTCCACCGGGTATAGACCGGCAAAGACCATGGGGCGCACCGCCTTGAAGCCAGGAAGCGGCTCCGGCGTCGGTCGCTCAGCTTCGGTGATCGTGTCCCCGACCCGCACCTGGGAGACGTCTTTCATGTTCGCCATGAGATAGCCAACGTCCCCCGCGCCGAGGCTCGTCGTCGGGCGCATCGCTGGGGCAAAGATCCCTACCTGACTCACCTCAAAGGTGGCCCCGATCGACAGGAGGAGGATCCGGTCCCGAGCCCGGACGACGCCATCGAAGACCCGGACGTAGGCGATGACCCCGTGGTACGGATCGAACCAGGAATCGAAGACCAGCGCCTTCAACGGGGCCTGGGGCGAACCCTGGGGTGGCGGGATGCGGGCGACGACGGCCTCGAGGACCTCCGGAATGCCCCGCCCCTCCTTCGCGCTGCACGGGATCGCCTCGGAGGCATCGATCAGCAGCAACTCCTCGATCTGCCGCCTCACCCGTTCGACGTCGGCGCTCGCCAAGTCGATCTTGTTGATCACGGGGACCAGGACGAGGTCGCTCTGCTGGGCCAAGTTCGCGTTGGCGAGTGTCTGCGCCTCGACCCCCTGGGAGGCGTCCACCACCAGCAGGGCCCCCTCGCAGGCCTTGAGGGCCCGGGATACCTCGTAGGTGAAGTCCACGTGGCCCGGCGTGTCGATGAGATTGAAGCGGTATGCGATTCCTTCACGGGAAGTGTACTCCAGCCGAACCGCCTTCGCCTTGATGGTAATCCCCCGCTCCCGCTCGAGCTCCATCTTATCCAGGACCTGCTCGCGCATCTCGCGGGGCGGGAGGGCCCCGGTCAGCTCCAGGATCCGATCGGCCAAGGTAGACTTCCCGTGATCAATGTGGGCAATGATCGAAAAGTTCCGGATCTGCTTCATGTCGCGCGCCATCAGGACCCGTCCATGCCCTCATCCTCGTTCGCGGGGCGTCCGAACCGTCGCCCCACGATCCCCGCCGCACGGACCACCATCGGGGCTGCTCCCCGCTTCATCCCCGTCACCTCCCCGACAGCTAATGGAATGCGGCCACGTCCCCACGGAGGTGGGAGGAGCGCCCAAGAGCTCGGTGACGGCGGCCAGGACCTCTTCGGGCCGGACGTCGTCCAGACACACATGCCCCTGGGGGTTCCGACAGACACGGGAAAAGCAGGGGCTGCACAGCGGGGCCGTGGAGAGCACACGGTGCCCCGGCCCATAGGGCCCGGTTCGCTCCGGATCGGTCGGCCCCATGAGGGCGACGACCGGCCGCCCTAAGGCGGCGGCGAGGTGTATGGGGCCCGTATCGTTCGCGACGACTACATCGGCCACCTGCAGGATCGCCCCAAGCTCGGTGACCGATGTCCTCCCCCTGAGGTCTTCGACCTCAGCCACGTTCGCATCCACAAAGGGATCACCCGGCTGCGGAGTCTCCTCGCCCACCAGGACCACCCGGATCCCCGCCTCGACGAGGCGAGCTGCTAGGGTCACAAAGTGGCTGAGCGGCCAACGCTTCGTCTTCCAGCGGGCCTCAGGGACACACACGACGAGGGGCCCTCGCCCGGCCTCGATGAGTCGGGGCATCGGGAAGACAAGCGGGAAGGCCCGCGGTTCCGGCTCGAGCCCTAGATGCCGCACGACGTCAAGGGCTTGCTCGACCGCATGCCGGTCGCGCGCCTCGGTCCCGGCCAGGCAATCGTAGAAGATCCACGAGCACTCCCGCGCATAGGAGGGTCCGATCCGAACCCGCCCCCGGACGAGCCGACTGATCATCCCGCTCTTGAAGAGACCGGTCAGATCCACAACCAGGTCGTAGGTCTGCCTGCGGGCTTCGCGAAGGCAGCGCACGATACCCCCGATCGGTCGCCGGCGGTCAAAGGGGATGACGTGGTCGACGTCCGGGCAATGGGCCAAGAGCGAGGCATACTGCGCGCTGACCACCCACGTGATACGGGCCTGCAGCCCCCCCTTGAGCCGGTGCACGGTCGGCAGACTGTGGATCAGGTCTCCGAAGGAGCTCAGCTTCACCACCAGGATCTGCATGGGTTCACGGTTCATAGTTGCATGTCAGGGACGGTTCATAGTTCACAGTTCATGGTTCAGAGTCGAACTTGGGGAATGGTTCGTAGTTCATAGTTCTTGGTTCATAGTCGGAAAATCCGGCCATGAACGATGAACCCTGAACCGGCCTTCACCACTGGCGCTCAGCAATGAAGTCGGCCATCAGCATCAGGGACCGCTTGGCTGGTGAAGGGGGGAAGTGGTCCAGATGCCCCTTGGCCTTGGTGAGGTACGCGTTCGCCTCGCCGAGGGTGGCCTCCACCCCGCCCCCGGCGACCACGTATTGGTGAATCAGCGCCACATCCGCCGCCGTCAGCTCCTTCCGCTCCATCAAGCTTCGTATCCGATCGCGCCCGGGGGATGCGTCGCGCCTGAGGACGTAAATCAGCGGATAGGTGATCCGCCCCTCTCTCAAGTCTTGACCGACCGGCTTGCCCAGGATCTCCTTGCGGGCCGAGAAATCAAGGGCGTCATCGACCAGTTGGAACCCGATCCCCAGGTTGAGCCCGAACTCTGCCAGCGCCTCGACCCGGGTCGAGTCCATCTCCGAGACCAGGGCGCCGGCGCGACAGGCTGCCGAGAAGAGGGCGGCCGTCTTGCAGGTGATCACCGTCAGGTACTCGTCAAATTGGATGTCAGGGCTCCACCGGAGCTTCGCCTCGAGGATCTCTCCCTCGGTCATGGTCATCGTCGCGTCGCAGAAGCCCTTCAAGACCTGAAAGTCACCATTCTCAACGAGGCGGCCGATCGAATAGGCGTAGAGGAAATCCCCGGCCAATACCGAAACGTGGGCCCCAAAGCGAGCGTTCGCCGAGGCCTGCCCACGCCTGGTGTCCGCGTTATCGACGATGTCATCATGGATGAGCGTCGCCACGTGCATGTACTCGGCGACCACGGCAAGCTCAACGCTCCGCGCGGTGTCCCGGCACCCACACATCTTGGCCGCCAACAAGAGTAGTACTGGGCGAACCCGCTTGCCACCACCCTGGAGGACGTAGGCGGACACCTCTGAGACAAGGTCGATCCGCGAGCGGACGCCTCTCCGGATCCGCTCCTCGACCTCGGCAAGCTCCTCTGCCACGGGCCCGAAGAGGATCTCCCGAACTGCCTCTGCCTTCCCCTGCCCCGGCACCTTCCCCCCCTGCCCGATGCCTGCTGACCGTGAACGGATGACCGACGACCATTGACCGACGACCGAAGGAGTCAAAAGCACCTCAAATGTCTGTTTTTTCGCTTTTTCAGCCGGCCGCGTGCCCTAGCGGTCAAAATTGGTCGCAATCTAGCACGAGTTCGCTTTCCTTTTCAACCCGAAACACCACGGGAGCCGTCCAAGGTCCGATATCAAACGCGGCCGTCGGTCAACGGTCATCGGACATTGGCCTCCTCAACAAGAGGAAAACGAGCGCGCCGGGAAGGCTGCCAGCTATCATCACCAGGAACCAGGAGAGAGTGAGGCCAAGGGCGGCGGCGGCGGGAAGCCCGATCTGGGCGAAGAGGTACACCCCCATTCCATCCCGCACGCCTAGCCCAGCCAACGAGAGCGGGACCATCGACGCGACCCCTAAGAGGGGAACGTAGAGACAGAGATCGGCCAAGGAGACAGGAAGGGCCAGGGCGCGGGCCAGGACGAAGTAGATCACCACGAGCTGCGCCTGAAAGAGGACCGAGATACCGATCGCCCACAGGAGGGCCCCAGGGTGCAGGCGGTACCGCAGCAGGGCGTCGGCGAAGCGCCGGAAGGCCTCCTGGAGCCGCGTGAGGCCGAGCCGCTCCAGCCCCCGGAGCAGGAGCGTCAGTAACCGCCCGTCGAGCACAAGAGTCACCGCCATGAGGGTCCCTGCCATCAGGCCGACCACAAGCGTAGTGACAATCGGATCTCCGCCGCGGGGGCCCCATCCGGCAGCGAGGGCGGCGGCGGCGATCAGGGTCAGACCCACCAGCCCGGTAAATCGCTCGACCACGATGGAGGCATAGGAGGCGCTGCCACCCACCGCGCCGCGCCAGAGGCGGTAGCCCCGCACCACATCCCCCCCGATCACCGTCGGCAGCAACAGGCTGAAGAAGGTCCCTTCGAAGTAGTAGGCCAGCAGCCGCCGGAAGGGGACCCGGATCCCCGCAGCCACGAGGAGCACTCGCCATCGGGCGCAACTCAAGACCAGCCCAAGGGCGAGGAGGAGGGCGGCAAGGGAAAAGCGGGACAGATCCATCGCCCGGAAGGTGGCCAGCAGTCCCGCCGTGTCGGCCCGCGCGAGGAGGAGGCCAAGCAGGCCGATGCTCACGGCCCCCTTGACTATCAACGCCCGGAACCCACCCCCAAGGGGTCGCGAGACAGCTCCTGTTCGGTTGTTGACCGGTTCCTCTAGTATACCTCTCCCCCTCCAGAGCCCTCTTGCGCCCCCGGCCCGCGTTTCCGGTGATTCGTGCTAGACCCGGCCCGGATCGGCAGCATGCTAGCAGAGTCACGCACCCGCTTCAACGACCCCATTGGTAAGGAGCACCCTTGTTGTCCGGGTCGGCCAGAGATTTTTCGGAAACGGTTCGACACGGAGTTGTCAAGGATGCGGGAGGGAGAGGCTCACGAAGCACTGCTCAGCTTGTAGGCGGTAATCCCGGCCTTGAGGACATGAAAAGGAAGGAGGGCACACTCCAGCCTCGAGGATGGAATATCCGCCTTCAGCGCCTGGAGTAGCTCAGAGGGTGGAAGTGTCTCGATGGCTTTGAGCGTCCGCCCTGTCACCATCTCCGTGAGGATCGAGCTGGCGGCCTGGCTGATGATGCAACTGTCGGCCCGGAATCGCGCCTCCCTCACGATCTCTCCTCCGGTGAGAGCGAGTTCAATCCGGACCCGGTCCCCGCATAGTGGGTTGACATCTTCGTGGCTGATATCCGGAGTCGCCAGGAACCCGCTGTTGCGGGGATGGCGGTAGTGGTCCAGAATCCGCTCACCATACACGATCATGGCGCCGCATCCTTCTTCTCATACGGGGGGAAGCGGAAGGCCATGTCCCGGTTCAGGATTCCCCCATGGCCTAGGGCAGCCACATCCTCTTCGCTGATGCTCCCTTGCGCAAGGAGCTTCGGCAGGAGAAGATCGAAGACAGTCGCCTGCGAAAAGAGGCCACAGGCGGGAAGTCCGATGACAGGGGTGCCTCCGAGTGAGGCCAACCAGAGAAGGGTCCCGGGGTGAGCCGGCATCCCGTGCCGCTCCAGGCGAGCCCCGGCCGCCTCCAGGGCGAGGAAGAAGGGGTCGAGGGGATCCATAGCGTTGCCGCCGGCCAGCAACAGAAGAGTCACCCCCGATCGGATGCAGGCCTCAACCGCCTTCGTAACGGCATGCGGGTCATCGGGGAGCTCAACCACGTCACGAATCTCACACCCGAACCAGTGGAGCTTCATCGTAAAGGAGGCCAGGAATCGCTGCCGGGCCGCCACATCCATCCATTCCCGCACCAGGACGGCCACCACTCGGGGGGCGAAGGGGAGAACGCGGAGGAGGCCTCCGCTGGAGCAGGCTATCTCCTCCACCGTTTCTATAGTGCGGCGCGGCACAGTGAGCGGAGCGATCTGGGCATGGGCCACCACGTCTGCTCGAGAGATCACCTGGTCTGTGAAGAGGGTGTAGACAGCGATCCCCGGCAATCCGTTGACCCGGTGCAGGGCGGCCACGTCCACCTTCAGCACTCCCCTGTGGGCGGCCACGAGCGTATGTTTCCCGTGGGCGGCAGCCTTGCTGTGTACGCCGTCCCCGGCCACGGCATGCGCGAGTCGCTCCCCAGCCTCCCCCTCGGTCAGGTCCCCAGCCTCCAGCTCGAGCAGGTGCAGCTCTTGCCAGGGGCAGGCCAGCAACAGCGGGATGTCGTCTTGCTGTAGGATGTGACCCTTCTTGAGGAGGACCTTCCCCTCCGGCCCCGGGACCTGGTGACACAGGACCCGCCCAACGAGATCCTCCGGGCGGGCTCCGTCGCGGGAGATCAAGTACGGTTTCACGTTCACTCTCCGCAGGTGAGGCCGGAGCGCAGGCTCGCCGGGCTCAGGAGGGACCCTTCCCGTCCGTACTTCACGGCCAGGATCTCTGCCAAGATACTCAGGGCGATCTCCGCGGCAGTTTGCGCCCCGATATCCAGGCCGATGGGGACCCGGACCCGCCCAAGTTTCTCCTCGTCGACACCCTGTTCCCGCAACAGGTCGAGGATGGCGCGCCCCCGGCGACGACTGCCCAGCATTCCGATGTAGGGGACGTCGGCCTCTAGCGCCCGCCTGAGTACGGGCACGTCATACTTGTAGTCGTGAGCCACAAGGACCACCCAGGTCGCCTGGCCGAGCACAATCTGTTCAGCGATCTCAGAGGGGATCCCCACGCGGATCTCGTCCGCGTCCGGGAAGCGCTCCCGGTTGGCAAATCGAGGCCGCCCATCCACGATCACGGTACGAAAACCGAGGCCCTTGGCAATGGTCACAAGCGGGATCGCCACGGCGCCCCCGCCAAAGATGAGGAGCGCGGGGGCTGGCCCGAAAAGTTCGATGAAGACTTCCGCCACCCTCTCCCCGGAGAGCGGATACGAAAGGGTCCGAGAGGTTGCCTGGCTGCGTATCAGGCACGGGGCGTCCCGGACGAGGAGATCGGTGAGTTCCTTCCCGAGGGAACCCCGCACGGATCCGTCGGCACCAACGAAGATCCGTGTCCCCGCTGGAACCGGAAGCCTCCCGGTCCCCCCGATAACGGTAGCGAGGGCGGCTCCCCGCCCCGCCTTGGCCTCTTCCAGGGCTGCCTCATACATCTGTGCCGCGGCATCCGTCGGATCGGAGAGGTCGAGGGGCTCGACGAACACTTCGACGGTGCCCCCGCAGGTGAGACCGATGTCCCAAGCCTCCTCATCTCCAAGCTGAAGGTCGAGCAGCCGCGGGGCGCCTGTCATGAGAACCTCACTTGCCTCCTCAATCACCCGGGCATCCACGCAGCCACCGATCGTCACCGAGCCGAGGATCCGCCCATCCTCGTCCACGAACATCTTGGTTCCTTCCTTCCGGGGCGTCGTCCCTTTGGTCCGCACCAGGGTGGCCATCGCAGCCCGCTTCCCCGCCCGCTGCAGCCTGCTAATCAGCTCGAAGGTCTCCATGGCGCTGCTCTCTCGTTCCCGCATTTCCCCTTACGGGGTCGTGGCCGGGGTGATCCGGATGGCGCAGAAAGGGGCCCCCATTGCCATGCACTGGGTCTCGGTGGTGGAGACTGCCAGGTTCAGGTAGCGCCTGGCGAACTCCGTGAGGATCCCCTGATTAATGAAGCAGAAGGGTGTTCCCCATCTGAGTGCACGGCACTCGGGACAGTTCTCCAGCCGCAAGAGCAATCCCTCCCGGTCCACGGAGGGGCGCACGGTGCCGGGGTTTCCCTGGGAGGCAAGGAGAGCGACCTGCCCGAGAATACCCAGATCCCCCAGGGTGTGACGGGAAGTGCGGATGAGCTGCTCCAAGAACGCCGTCTTCTCCGCCGGGATATGTTTCACCATCTCGCGGCCTGCCTGCAGAGCAGTCCCCGCAAAGCTCTGGCCCAGCAGATCAATGGCCTGGTCACGCAATCGCAGGAACTCGACGAGGGGGATCCGCTCGGGCAGGCGCTCGATGTTTGCGGGAGAGAAGGGGTCGTCAGCCCCGAACAGAATGCTGACGAGGGTGTCTCCCCCCACACTCTTCAGGGCTGCAATGGCTGACAGGACCAAGCCCTTTTCGATAGACTCTTCCATCGCTCTCCTCTCTTATCTTAGACCATGCTTTTGAGTCTGGTGGCTGAGTTGCGGGCGGCCAAGATGAGGCTCAGGGGAGAATCCACCTTGCCCATGATGATCAGGAGGGCCTGAGGCCCCACCGTTGTCGAGACGATGCACCCATCCGCTCCCGCAACGTACGTTTCCTGAAAGGTCCCCTGCCGCAGCTCCTGTGTAGCTTTGGTGGCGACAGAGACCAACGCGGCACTCACCAGGCCGACTCGCTCCTTCGGGATGCTGCCGCCCAAGGAGCTTTCCAGAAGCTTGCCCTCGGGGGAGACGAGCGCGCATCCCGCGATTCCGGAAAACTGTTGGGAAAGGGACCGGAAGACCTCTTCGATTCCCTGGTGATCTAACGGCATAGCGTTTCTCCTTCCAACGGGTACACTGCGCTGCTATGGCCTCTACGACTTCACGCGCGTACCACGATGGGCCCCGGCTGTCCTCGACTACCGTGGGTATCCATCCCTACATCTCTCCGGGCGAGGACGCGCGAGGCAGGGGGGCAGTCCCCCCACCCGCGTACAGGACATCGAGGGCGATCGCGGTGCCGATACCGAGCAGAAAGGTGATCAGACCCACATCTAGCTGTGCCGTCGCCACAGCGTATACGACCCCAGTGAGGAACAGGGTGAGGGCGGTCAGAGTGGTCCAGGCGGGGTGGCGGCGTGCTTGAAAGAGGTGGAGGAGGCAGAGGGCACCCACACCGAGGAAATAGAGATGGACCATCTCCCCTGTGGCGACCAAGGCGCCGGCGGGATACCCCACGGCTGTGGCAAGGAGCCCAGCGGAGGCCGCCGTGCCTGGGAGCAGACTACGTGCCTGGTCCAGGGAGAGCATCGGCAGCCCCAGGCCTCCGCTCGCGTCCACATCCTGCGGAAGGGGCGGCTGACGCAGAAGAACAAAACCGAAGTAGACGGCCACCAGAGTCGTGTAGATCTCACGAAGCTGGACCCCCAGGTGTGCTGCCAGCAGTCCCACCGCTGCCAGCGGACAGGCCACCGCCAGGTGGGCGAAGGTCTCCCCCGTCCCCGGGGTGGCGCGCCGATAGCGGGCCAGTGAGAGCCCTCCGACCAAGAAGTAGGCCGCCACAGAAAGGAGGCCGGAGAAGGCGTAGAGAGCCCCGAGAATGAGCGCCAAGAGGCCAAAGGTGTCGCTCCATCGGGCAAGGAGCCGAGCAGGGGCGGGAGGTCCTGCACGCTGTTCGTAGAAGCAGTCCAGGGCAAGGTAGAGCCAAGCGAGGAGGGCAAAGGCGACCGCCTGGCTGGGAGCGGGCAAGGAGAGCACCCGGGTCAGTTCACTTGCAAGAAGCCCCGCGAAGACGTGGGGGATCAGGAGGGAGGCACGGAGCACTTGATGGAGCAAGGCCGTCACCGTGTGGGTGAGGAGGCTTCCCGGTCGGAGGATGGAGGCGGCAGCGACGGGCCACCCCTCGCGCGTAGGCCTGGCAGCGAGAAAGCCTCCCAGCAGGACGGCATAGACGATAGTGCTCGGAAGGCCGCCGGAGAACTCTCGCACCCCCAGCATGAGAGTAAAGGCCAACGCCTCGAGCCAGGCGAAGAGGGCGGCAGCCCGTTGGTCCTTCCTAAAGAACCAGCGGCTCAGCCCGACAAGAAGGAGGGAGAAGAGACCCAGGATGAGTCCGGGGGCCACAGGAAGGCGGCTGCTGAAGGCGGTGATCAAGGCAGCCGCCGTAAGAGTCGTGAGTCCCACTACGGAATGGGAGAGTGACTTGTTCCGGACCGCCAGGGCAAGGCAGAGTCCGGCGATACCCGTGAGAGTGACTACCGCGATACCGGCATTGTAGAAGGAGAGAACCGCCGCGAAGGCGAGGGTCGTCCAGCCCCCCACCCGGACGGTGACCGGAGGGTACCAGGTCGAAACCCAGGGACCGATCAAGAGGAATGCCACCCCCATGGCGAGGCAGGCGAGGACCACACCGGCAAAGGTGTCGGTCGCCCCTCCCACCAGTAGTGCAACGGCGGCGGCGGTGAGAAGAGGGGGGAGGTAGGTGGTGATCATTCCGAGACCCAGAGTCATCACCAGACCGGACACGGAGAGACTGAAGCTGGGGCGGATTCGCCGCAGCACAGCACCCCCCGCCCACAGGAGGGCGAGGAGGAGGAGTGCCACGGAGGCCACGGGTGCGGGGGGAACCAACCAGGCAGCACCGACGGGGAATCGCAGAGGGTGAGCGAAGACATTCTGCAGGCTGCTCCATCCGGTACCGAAGGAGGGCGGGAAGAGCCACCCGATCAGACCCAGCCCGAGGAGGGTGGAGGTGAGATAGGCCATCGGACCGAAAGGGGCGAGGCGTTCCTCTCGGAGCCCGTACCACACCGCAATGAGAATACCCACACAGAGTACGGTCCCGATCCAAAAGACTTCCCGAGGGACGGTGAGGTAGGTGAGAAGCTGAAAGAACGACAGAATGAGGGCACTATAGCTTACGACAGCGAGGAGAGACCCTTCCACAGGGAGATCCCGGAGAAGCCGCGCCAGAACGAAGAGCAGACCAGCAGCCAGCCAGAAGAAGACGAGCAGACCGGGCGTGAGCGGGGTGACACTATACGCAACGATCGCTCCCACAACCAGGGTGGACGCAGCCAGCACCCCGTGGCGGCGTCTCACCCCATCGCCCCTGCTCTCCCACCAGCCAAGGACCAGGCTGAGAGCTCCCATGGACAGGGCCGCGGTGACGGGGGAAATGGACAGGGTAACAGTGCTGAGAAAGAGGAGGGTACCCAGGCTGAGGGCGACAAGGTAGCGGGAGGAAAAACTCCGCCTCCACTGAGAGCCCCCATACAGAAGAGTGATGACTGCCGCTACGCTGGCACTGCGGGCGACATCCCCCCCTGTGGTCGGGAGAAGCTGGTAGGCAACCAGGTAGAGACTGAGGGGGAGAAGGAACTCTCCCAGGAGATGCGTGCCTCTGGCGAGCCCCTGGGCCAGGGACGTCTCGCGACGATGCAGAAGACGGGCGACAGGCCAGGTGGCCGCTGTGAGGAGCAGGATCATACCGGTCACGGCAGGGATGACGGCTCCGGGAACCATCGAGGAGGCCCCGACATAGGCCAGGGCTGCCAGAAAATTGGTGACCAGTCCCCCGTATCCGGTGATGGCCGCGAGCTTCCACCGAGCTGGGCTCAGAGAGGCGAGAGCCATTGTCATCCGGAACCAGACCAGGGAGGCACCGGCCTGTGCCGGTCCGGGACGCTCCTCCGGGGGTGTTGTCTGTCGGGCCTCCACCTCGGCCCGCAGATTACTGAAACTTTGGTCGAGGAGTGTCTTGGCCGTGACGTCCAGGAGCCGTTGCCCCACGCTGGCCATGGGACCCCCCACCCGCCCCTGACCCTGGTAGGCGAGGAGTGTGGTGTCCCCCTGCTCGGTCAAGTCAATCGTCGCCTCTCCGTTGATGTAGCCATGGGACCCGCGGGCCGTGATGATCAACCGGTAATGCTGGGGGGGATGCTGATCCACGATGGAGACCGTGCCGGAGAAGGTCCCCTTGATCGCTCCTACACCGACGACGACTGCGACCTCGAATCGATCATCCGCCACCCGCTCCAACCTCTGACAGCCAGGCATGAGTTTGATCAGCACTTGGGGATCGAACAGGAGAGTCCACACCGCCTCGCGAGGGGCACGGACAGAAAAACTCCCTTCCACCCTTACGGCCATACCGCTGTCCTCCAGCAGGCAAAGCAGAGAATGTGTACTACACCCTCCAGGGGCACAAGCCTTTCAGAACCCTGTTACGGCCGGGAGCCAGGTACTCTTCGCCCCTCCACTTGGACTGCGGCGCCGCTCATGCATAATCTTTGCCACGATGCTCAGGGCGGTCTCTACGCAAGCCTCGGTCTTGATTCGGTCTCCCCGGGTACCTGCTGGACTCTCGGGTGCTCTCGAAATCTTCCAGGCTGTCAATGTCTCGCATGATCCCCGGATCGTCTACGGCCACCTTCAGGATGTTCTCCCCATGACTCCCAAAGATCGCCCGGCATCCGATGTCGCCCCGGACCCTCATGATCTCGGCGAAAATCGATCTATCCACGAGGACAGGGTTCCCCCGAGCTCCGTGGTAGACGGGGATGACCGCGGCGGGGCTGTGCCGCCGGTACTCTTCAATCAGAGTGTCCAGCGTGCGGGGAGATACGAAGGGTTGGTCCGCGAGGACGATCAGGGCCGCCTCTGCCGTAGTCGGCAGCATGCGTAATCCCGCCTGCAGGGAGCTGCTCAGCCCTTCGGCGTACGCCTGGTTGATCACCACCCGGGCGCCGCCTGTCTGCACCTCGTGCAGGATCGCCTCGGCGTGAGCCCCCAAGACCAGGATGACGTCCTGTACCGCGGAGCGGGAGACGGTATGCAAGACGTGCTCCAGCATCGTCTTGTCGCCCAGGCGCATCAGTTGCTTACACCGTCCGAAGCGGGTGGATGCTCCAGCAGCGAGGATGATCGCCGAGATCATCGGTCCCCCTGGTCATGCCGGATCAGATCGCTTCGGCTCACCTTTCCACTTCCCTTTGGGTGGTTCTCAAAGGACGACCGCATGGGCATCCCCCTGTGGGCCCGTGGGGACCTGCCGTATCATCTTCTTCTCTCGTACCCATCTCCTTGCATGCACATAGGGTATCTCGTGGCGCTACGGCGCAGAACCGCCAGAGTTTCCGAAGATCCTGGAGACGAAGCGGCCGACGGATCGCCCCATCGCCCTGATACCCAGTGATCCCACATTGAGGGCCTCAGCGGCCGGCCCTTCGGCGGCTGAGGGCCTGTGGGACGCACGCCCTTCGAGCTGGTGTCGCATGGCCGCCGTGAATTGCTGAAACACCTGCTCGGAGATGTCCTGGATCATTCCGCGACCGAACTGGGCGAGACGCCCGCTGAGGCTGACGTCAGAGATGACGATCACCTCCGTTTCCCCAAACTCCAAGGGCCGGAGGCGGCTCACCATGCGCATCTCGGCCCCCCCCTTTCCCTGCACGTCCTGCCCGCGGCCGACCAGTTCCACTTCGTGCTCTTCCTGGTTGAGCTTCTCAAAGCGCACCTGCCCCTTATAGCGCGCCGACACTAGACCCACCTTGATGGTGATCGTTGCCCCGTAGCTCCGTTCGTCTATTTGTCGGGTCACCTCCGCCCCCGGGAGGCATCGCGCCACCCGGGGGAGATCGGTCAGGAACTCCCAGACCCGCTCCACCCGGGCATTCACCGTGACCTTCTTTTCAATCCTCAGGCTCATCACGCCTCCTTCTCGTCGCACCGGCTATGATCAACGCCGCTACACCATGCTCGCATGCAGGACACTCAGACCCGCAGGTGGCGGATCAGATTCTCCAAGGATTCCAGGTTGTGGGCCGCCCCGAAGTGGTCCACGAAAGGGAGGGCGGCTTTCATCCCCAGGCAGAGGGGTTCGTAACTAGGCTGCCCCAGGAGGGGATTCAGCCAGATCACCCTCCGGGCCTTTTTCCGGATCCCCTGCATGGCGTGGGCGAGCAGCTCGGTCTCCCCCCGGTCGAGACCGTCACTCAAGATGACCACCACCGCATCCCGCCCCAGGACCTGGGTGGCGTGGTGGGTGAGAAACTCCGTGAGGCACCCGCCGATATCCGTACCCCCCGACCAGTCCGGGACGGTCCGGGAGATCTCTGCGAGGATGGCAGGGACATCGCTACCAGCGAGCAGTGGCGTCAGATGGGTCAGAGACGTGTTGAAGACAAAGGTCTCCACCCGATCCGCGCTGCGCTGAAGGGACAAGAGGAACCGGATGAGGAAGCGACTGTACGAATCCATCGATCCGCTCACGTCGCACAGGAGGACGATCCGCGGCCTCTCGATCACCCGTTCCCGGTGAGCGAGCTGGACAAATTCCCCCCCGTACCGCAGGGTGGCGCGAAAGCTCCGTCGCAGATCTACCCGCGTCTTGCGGGGGGAGGGAGTCATGCGCCGGCTTTTGCGGGTGGCCAGCTTGAAGACCATCCGGGCGAGAAGTTGCTCCATCTCCTCCAGGTCTCTGGGTGACATCTCTTCAAAAGATTTCTTCCGGAGGAGGGCCTCGGGGCTGTATCCCAGCAAGACCGCCTCGTCATCGCCAGCGGCGCCCTTCTCCTCGTCCTCAGTATCACCTCCTGACCCGGCTCCCGCCATCCCCTCCCGGGGCGGACCCACTCTCACGGAGCCTGGCGCCGCCTCGAGGCGCCCCTCGGGGACCTCCGCGGGTTGCCCCATCCAAAAGGTCCAGAAGAGTGTGTCAAAGAGCTCTACGTCCTTGTGGTTGACCACAAGGACGGCCCGCAGGGCCCAGTAAAACTCTTTCGGATCCCAGAGGTCGATGTGCAGGAGTGCCCGGGCAGCGTCACATTCCTCCGCAACCGTCACCACAATCCCGTGTTCCCGGAGGATCCTGGAAAAGACTCCGAGATTCTCGAGGAGATCGCCGCGGGCCGCCCGGACACTCGCTCCCGGTGTCATAAGGGCGTCTCTTGCCGTTCCACCTCCGCGGCGAGAGTGCGGAGCTCCGCCTCCCCGAGATTCCGGACGTCATGGGAATCCTTGAGCAGGCAGCCGAGGGTCTCCCCGATGACGTCTTCGGCCAGGTGATCCCGGTGCATCATGACAAGGGCCCGAGCCCAGTCCAGGGTTTCCGCCACCCCCGGCGTTTTGTACAGCCGCTTGTGCCGAAGCCCATGCATGAAACGGCTGATCTCCCGGGAGAGCTGCTCGCTGATGTTCGGTACCTTGGTCCGGATGATCGCGACCTCCTTCTCGAAGCTGGGGTGCTCGATCCACAGGTACAGGCACCGGCGGCGGAGGGCGTCGCTGATATCGCGGGTCCGATTGGAGGTGAGGACCACGTAGGGGAGGTGCTCCGCCCGGATGGTGCCCAGCTCTGGGATGGTGACCTGAAAATCGGAGAGGAGCTCCAGGAGAAAGGCCTCAAAGCCTTCATCCGCCCGGTCAATCTCGTCAATGAGGAGGACGGGGGCCGCATCCTTCTTGGTGATGGCCCTGAGCAGCGGCCGCTCCAGCAGGTAGTCGCGGGTGAAGATCTGCTCCTCCATGCGGCCCGGGTCGTGACCGTCCTTCTCCGCCATCCGGATTCGCAGGATCTGCCGCTGATAGTTCCACTCGTACAGCGCGGTATGGACGTCCAGGCCTTCGTAACACTGCAGTCGGATCAGCTCGGTGTCGAGCAGGCGGGCGAGGACCTTGGCCACCTCGGTCTTGCCGACCCCCGCTTCCCCCTCGATCAGCAGTGGCTTCTGGAGGGTCTGAGACAGGTAGACCGCTGTGGTGATCGAGGGCTCCGCGATGTATCCCTGCCGCGCCATGCCCTCCTGAACATCCTGAATCTCCTTTTTCACCGAGCACCCTCTCTCCATCGCTATCGCTCGGCCGCCTCGGTCGCCACGAGATATTTCTGCGGGCTCTGCTGAAAACGCTCCTGACAGTGACCGCAACAGAAGTAGAAAGAGACGCCTCCATGCTCGACCACATATCGGGCAGTCGCCTTTTCCACCATCATCCCGCAGATCGGGTCCTTCGCCACCGGTGCCGGCGCCTCGCCCGCCGACCGGATCGGCCCAGCCTGTTCGCCCCGGCTCCGCCTCACCTGGATGATCTCCGCCAGGATGCTCAGGGCGACCTCCCCCGAAAGCTTGGCATGAATATCCAGGCCAGCCGGGTTTCGTATTTCCTCGATCTGATGGACGGAGAGACCCTTGGCCTTCAGGACGCGTGTCATTTCGGCGAACTTCCTCGGGCTGGCCACCATGCCGAGGTACCGCGGCTCGAGGGCAGCCGCGGCTTGGAGGGCCTCCTCGTCAAAGTGCCCCATGGTGGCCACCACTGCGTAGGTCTCCCCCCCACGCTCCAGCCCTCGCGGATCGAAGTCTTGAACCACACGTTCCGCCTCGGGGAACGCTTCCTCGGTCGCCGCTGGATCCATGACCCATACCCGGTAGCCCAGCACAACACCGAGGCGCACCAAGGCCTCGGCAATCGGTGAAGCCCCCATGATGAGCAGACAAGGAGGGGGAAGATAGGGCTCGATATAGATTTCCACGGCTCCTCCACTGTGACACGTCATGGGGAAGACTTCGACCCCTGATCGTCGCTCATCTTCAGGTCTGGGAGTCAACACGATCAAGCGTGGCTGGCCATCCCGAAGCGCCTCCATGGCCTCCTGGACGACCGTGGGCCTCGCGCAGCTTCCCCCCACCCATCCTGAAAAACCCCCGTCCGAAGTGATCACGGCCTTGTCCCCGGGTCGCGCCGAGATCGGGGGCTCCCGCCGGACGACGGTGGCCAGGACAAACGGCTTCCCGTGAGCCTTGAGCTCCTGTACGACTTGGAGACAGTCCTTTCCCACTTCCGAGTCCCCCTGACCGCGGGGCCCCTATTCGGCGACCCCCTTCTCCTTGAGAAGCTTCCAGACCTTGGGCGGGGTGATCGGAATATCGATGTGCCGTACCCCGAGGTGCCAGAGCGCATCCACCACGGCGTTGGCAATGGCGGGCGGGGCTCCCACGGTGGCCGACTCCCCCACTCCCTTGGCCCCGAGGGGATGGTGGGGCGAGGGGGTACAGGTCTTGTCGGTCTCCCACTTGGGGGTCTCCATCGCGGTCGGGATCAGGTAATCCATAAGACTTCCGCCCTGGATGTTGCCGTCTTCATCGTAGTTGATCTCTTCGTACAACGCGGGGGCCAGGCCCATGGTGAGGCCGCCGTGGATCTGCCCCTCCACGATCATCGGGTTGATGATGTTGCCGCAGTCGTCCACGGCGACAAAGCGGCGCACCTTCACCTCCCCCGTCCCCCGGTCAATGTCTACGACACAGATGTAGCTGCCGAAGGGGTAGGTGAGGTTGGGGGGATCGTAGTAATTCACCGCCTCCAGTCCCGCCTCCATCCCCTGGGGGTGGTTGGTGTAAGCGGCCAGGGCGATCTCCTGGATCGTCTTGGCCTTGCTTGGGGCCCCCTTCACCGAAAACTTCCCGGGTTCCCACACCAGGTCCTCCTCGCGCACCTCGAGCAGGTGGGCGGCGATCTTTTTGGCTTTCTCCCGGACCTTCCGGGCCGCCAGGGCGCCCGCCGCCCCGGCGGTGGGGGTGCTGCGGCTGGCATAGGTGCCCAGGCCGTAGGGGGCGGTATCGGTGTCCCCCTCCTCCACGGCGATGTGCTCGGCCGGGATCCCCAGCTCCTCGGCAATGATCTGGGCATAGGTGGTCTCGTGCCCCTGTCCCTGCGACTTGGTGCCGAACCGGGCGATGGCCTTGCCGGTGGGGTGGACCCGGAGCTCGCAGCTATCGAACATCTTGAGCCCCAGGATGTCGAAGTGCTTGGACGGACCGGCCCCCACGATCTCGGTAAAGCTGGAGATGCCGATCCCCATCAGCTCGCCCTTCTTCCGCTTCTCGGCCTGTTCCTTCCGAAGGTCGGCGTAGCCGATCTTCTGCATGGCCAGATCCAGGGCCGCGGCGTAGTTGCCGCTGTCGTACTCCCAACCCAGGGCGGACTTGTAGGGGAACTGCTCGGGCTTAATGAAGTTCTTCTTTCGGAAGTCCGCCGGGTCTATCCCGAGCTCATGGGCCATGATGTCCGCTATCCGCTCCACGGTGTGGACGGCCTCGGTGACCCGGAAGGAACAGCGGTAGGCGATCCCCCCCGGCGGCTTGTTGGTATACACCCCGTCTACCTCCACGTGGGAGGCCTGCAAGTCATACGAGCCGGTGCAGATGTGAAAGAGCCCGGCGGGGAACTTGGAGGGGTTGGCGGCCGCATCGGCATAGCCGTGGTCGGCGGTCGTCTTGATTCTCAACCCTGTCAGGGTCCCGTTTTTCTTGGCGGCGAGCTCGGCGGTGATGTGGTAATCGCGAGCGAAGGAGTCAGCCTGGATGTTCTCCATCCGGTCCTCGATCCACTTGAT
Organism: Methylomirabilales bacterium (SeqCode); assembly: GCA_046758405.1. Classification (GTDB taxonomy): domain Bacteria; phylum Methylomirabilota; class Methylomirabilia; order Methylomirabilales; family CSP1-5; genus JBHIAD01. The sequence goes on along the minus strand of JBHIAD010000006.1, from coordinate 5,255 downwards.
CGGCTTCCCGGTGAGCACCGAGGCGGCCACGGCGATGACGTAGCCGGGATAGACCGGTACCTTGCCGCCGAAGCCCCCACCGATGTCCGGCGAGATGATCCGGATCTTCTCCTCGGAGAGCCCCACGTGTCCCGCCACCAGGGCGAAGACGGTGCGGATGGCGTGGGGCGCCTGGGTGGTCATCCAGACCGTGAGTTTCCCGCTCACCTTGTCAAAGTGGGCCACACAGCCGCAGGTCTCGATGGAGCAGACGTGGATCCGCGGGAGGTAGAGGTCCTGCTTCACCGTTACCTCGGCCTCCTTGAAGACTTTGTCCGTGGCCGCCTTATCCCCCACCTCCCAGTGCCAGATGTGGTTATCCTTCTTGTCCTTTTTATCGGTACGGAGAACAGGGGCACCGGGCTCCAGGGCCTTGAAGGGATTGACCACCACGGGGAGGGGCTCGTACTCCACCTCCACTGCCTCCACCCCGTCCGCGGCGATGTAGCGATCCGTGGCGAGGACCGCGGCCACTTCCTGGGCCTGGTACATCACCTTCTCCACCGGCAGGACCATCTGGGTGTCCGACATCAGGGTCGGCATCCAGTGCAGGTTGTACTTGGCCAGGTCCTGGCCGGTGATGACTGCCGCGACCCCAGGGATGGCCAGGGCCTTGGAGGAGTCGATCTTGGTGATCTTGGCGTGGGCGTAAGGGCTTCGGACGATGTCCAGGTAGAGCATCCCCGGCAGGTGGACGTCATCTACATAAGTCCCTTTGCCCCGAATGAAGCGGGGATCCTCTTTGCGCTTGATCGAGTGGCCCATCCCTCCGATCTCTGGGCTCGTCTGCGGTGCCATAATCACCCTCCCTTTCGCATCTTGCTGGCGGCATACTGGATGGATTTGACGATATTCACGTACCCGGTGCACCGGCAGAGATTCCCGGAGATGGCCCAGCGGATCTCATCCTCCGAGGGGTTGGGGTTCTCTTGCAAAAAGGCATAGCCCGTCATCAGCATGCCCGGGGTGCAGAACCCGCACTGCAGCCCATGCTCCTGGTAGAAGCCCTCCTGGACAGGGTGCAGATTGCCATTCTGTTCCAGACCCTCGACCGTCATGATCTTCCGGCCATCGGCCTGTACAGCGAACACGGTGCAGGACTTTACCGCCTTCCCGTCGAGCAGGACCGAACACGCCCCGCAACTGGTGGTATCACACCCGATGTGGGTCCCGGTCAGGCTCAGGACATCCCGGATGAAGTGGACCAGGAGCATCCGGGGCTCCACCTCCGCCTCCTGCGGGGTTCCGTTCACCGTCACGCGGATCTTCTTGTTTGTCATGGCTACTTCCCTCCTGTCGCCCGCTGGAGGGCACGCTTCAGCGCGCGGGTGGTCAGCACCCTCACCAAGGCCCGCTTGTACTCTACGGAGCCGCGGAGATCGGCGCTGGGTTGGGACTCCTCGGAGGCCAGTTGGGCGGCCTTCCGAATGGCCGCATCGTCGAGCGCCTTGCCGCGCAGCGCCTGTTCCGCCCCCGACGCTTTCAGGGGTGTGGGGCCGACATTGGTGAGGCCGATCCCGACCTGTTCACACACGTTCCCTTTACCCACCGTCACCTGCACGGCGACCGCCGCGGTGGCAAAGTCGCCCACCTTCCGCTCAAGTTTGATATACGCTCCCCCGCTCTTGGGAGGGGGGACTGGGACCCGGATCTCGGTGAGGATTTCGTCGGCGGTGAGGGCGGTGGTGAGGGGACCGGTGAAGAACTCCGTGAGGGGGACCGTGCGCTTCCCCTTGGGGCCTATAGCGACAACCTCGGCCCCCAGGGCCAGCATGGTGGCCGGATGGTCGTTGGCGGGGTCCCCGTGGGCGAGATTACCGCCCACGGTGGCCATGTTCCGGACCAGGGGGTCACCGATCACGGCCCCGGTGTCGGCGATAATCGGATACTTGGACCGGATCAACTCCGAAGATTCAATGTCTGCCTCCCGGGTGAGGGCCCCGATGGTCAGGTATCCGTTCGCCTCCTTGATATAGTCCAGCCCGGAGATCTGGTTGATGTCAATCAGGAACCGAGGAGAAGCGAGCCGCAGTTTCATCAGGGGGATGAGGCTATGCCCCCCGGCGAGGATCTTGGCGTCTTCCCCATGTTTTTGCAGCAGAGAGACGGCTTCGGAAACTGTCGCAGGCGTGAAATATTCAAAAGATGGTGGGATCATTGGCATTCACCCCCTTTCGGTACCTACCCGATGCCTGAGAAGGCCTTCACCATCATTCCATCATCATCATCACGTGCCCTCGATGATACCGCTATCAGGACGCCCACCGGACCTGCGGACCTGAGGGCCTGCGGACCTGAGGGCCGATGGGAGAAGCTGGCGCTTTCTTCCCGTCTGGCCCGCCCCGCTTCCGAAGCCCCGTGCATCACCCCTCGCCCGCCGGGGGGCGAGACTACCGAGCAAAGTACCGCGGATGACTCTTCCTATTGGGGCGAATATGAACGATTTGACGGCTCCGGCAGAAACTATATGGCAACTCGGGAACGATAAGAATAGGAACTACAAAACCTGGTTTTATTTATAAAGTCAAGAGGAAAAGTTTAGCACTCAATCCGAGGAGCCACGATCAGGTTTCGTACGATACAGGGTGGAATGGGCGGGGGAGGAGATGGTGCCTTCGACTGCTCCTCCTCGGGGTGTCGTCCCCCTCCCCCTGGGGGTAGGTGTCGAAGAGATAGTCGCCGAAGACCTCGAAGCGGACCGCCTCCTTGGGCTCCGGGAGGCTGATCCGAAAGCTCCCGTAGATCTGGTACTCCAGTGGAAAGCTCGGGTTATCCGGGGTGAGCAGTGTGTCCGGAAAGGGCGGGACCGGCTTACTCCTGACCACCTCCCTGCCCTGTTCGTCGTACCCCACAAGCTGAAGCCGGATGAACTTGAGGCGGGTCAGGTCATCCCCCACGTTCTCGGCGTATCCCTCGGCTGCCACCCCCTGCTCCGTCCGGCTGAGGTTCCAGTGAAGCTGCAACATGGGACCGCTCTTGGTGTGACGTGCGTACAGCTCCGGCTGGAAGTCCTGCACCGACCCGGAGGGTGCCGTCACGCACCCCCCGAGGAACAGGAGGACCGCCAGCAGGACGCCAAGACGCTCTCCCATAACCTCCCCCGCACCGAAGGACCTAGCTCCCCTCTATCGTATAACTCCCGTCCATGGTTCATCGTTCCCAAAAAATTAACGCAGGAACCTCTGGGACGATCCGACCGTTCTCTCTATGAACGCAGAGAGAAGGGTAGCACGAGGACAACACGCAAGAAAAGGAGGACCCCATGAAGCGCATCATGACCACCCTACTGGCCCTGGCCGTCGTCGGGATGACGGTCCCCGCCTTTGCCCAAGAGTACCCCCGCTACGAGGATCCGGACTGGTCCCCGGGGAAGACCGATATCTTCGAAATGAAGACCGGTCGGGAGCCGGGGAACTTGATCTCGGTGTTCGGGGGCGACAGGGAGCCCCTCAAGCGGGCGGAGCACCCGGATGTGCTGCGGCCCTCGCAAGGGGTATGGCTTTCCGCGATCTACAAGTTCGGTGGCCACCAGGCACAGCCGGCAGTCCGGAAGGCCAACGCGGATCGGGCCTTCGCCAACTACCAGTACGACGAAAACCACGAGGAGGTCCCATCGTCCTAAGGCGATCTCAGGGCTTTCTACACAAAAAGGGCCCCGGGAATCCCGGGGCCCTTTCCCTGTACTCAATCCGTAATCAGATCAGAAGGAGACGCGGAATTCCGTGATGAAGTTGAAGGCCGCGTCGTCCTTCCCCGTCAGTTGCTCGATGGCACCGCCAGGGATGAGGTAGGAGAGTTGCGGCGTGATGGTGACGTACTTCTCGGGCTTCCACACCGCCCGGACCGCAAACTCGTTGCCCAGCTCCTTGTCCGTCACGTCGACCGTGGCAACCCCGCCCACGTTGTTCACACTCTCGAACAGCCGGACGTGCTCGAAGATCCCGGAGACGTTGAGCTGCGGCGTCGCCTTGTAGTGCAGCGCCGCGTGGTAGATCTGGATCCCCGGGTTGGAGAGGTTGAAGTCCTCACTGTTGCTGGTCTGCGCGGCCAAACCGTCAGACGTCAGCACGGTCCAGAACTTGTCATCCTCCTTCACCCGGACGTCCCCCACGCCGTTTTTGGCAAACACCCGGATGTCGTCGTCCACCCAGATCCCATCCGGGTTCAGCAGCTCCACGTCGTGAAAGACCCCGGTGAAGCCCTCGGCGTCACTGTCGCCCGAGTTATCGTCGCCGCTGGACCACACCCCCCCGACCTCTACGGTGAGGGGCGAGTTGGGGATGGGGTAGGCCACGGCTACAATGGCTGCCCAGCCGGCCACATCCACGCCGGTGGCCCCTGTCGTAGTGTTCACCCCGGTGTCATCCGTGCCGGTCACGTAAGCGAACTCACCCAGGACGTTGACGGGCCCGGTAGTCCCCTTGGCCCCCACCCCGAAGTAGAAGGTGCTCAGGGTCGGGCCCTTCGTCTTGTCGTGGTTATACAGGACGAAGGGGGTGACGTTGAGGTTCACCCCACCGTTCTTGACCGGGAGGACAAAGCTGCCGTGGATGAGATCCTGGTCCTCGCTCCGGACTGCACCAGCAGAATTGGACTGCCCGTCGTCGTTCCGCCGGATCCAGCCGAACTGCCAGTTGATGGTGCCGGCCTTCCCGAAGACCCGGACCATACCGTCGTCATCGGCGTAGACCAGAGAGGCCGGGTCCAGCTTGAAGTACTCCGAGGGACCGGCCCGAAGGGTAAAGTTGCCGAAGTTATACTGGGCCCAGGCCCGCTCCAGGCCGAGGCGGCCTGAGCCGCCGCCCTCGTTCTGCCGGTCCCACAGATCCTCAGACTCCAACAGGACGTGGGTCCGCCAGTTCCCGGCCTTCCCGTCAAACCCTATGCGGACCTCGGTCTCGACAAAGACACTATCCCGCTTGTCGTTGGCAACGGCGGCACGGGTATCGTCGAAGTCGTAGTTGTCCCGGAACTCGAAATCGTTCTCGATCTGGGTCCTAAAGCGCAGGTCGATGTCCCCGGCCTTGGTCTTGGCCGCCGCCAGGGCGGGACCGGCACTGGCCAGGAGCAGCACGCCTGCTAAGATGATGACCTTTCGCATCGCCACTCTCCTTCTGTAGGGTCTCTGGTTCACTGTCCGACAACCCCTTCAAGTGAAGCGTGGTCCGGTTCCTCGGCCTCCCTTGCCTCTCACCCCCTCTCTTCGGTTCACGGTT
>JBHIAD010000005.1:0-25224 GCA_046758405.1 Methylomirabilales bacterium (SeqCode) | reverse complement strand
CATCTCGGGTTCGGGCGGGCCTCCCACCACGATCGCCCCCAGCCCGCCTCGCCCCCCCTTGGGCGAGATCGCCGCCTGTCGCCGGCCCTGCCCTGCCGGCTGACGCGGAGCTGCCCTGCTGTGAAGGAGCCGCATGATGAACCCGGTGATCCCGGCCCTCGTCCAGTGCCACACCTCGGACAGCGTCCTCCCGAGCTCCGCCAGGGACTCCTGCGAGATCAGCACGAAGACCAGGAGCAGGCCGGTCACCACCGTGAGATAGAGACCGAAGGGCCCGAGGACTGCGAATACGAGCCTGGCGAGCTCTGCCCCCACGAAGCCGCCCAGACGCTCGCCCCGGAAGGGTCCGGCCCACCCCTCCTGCTCAACGATGGTGCCGACAAGGGCTGTCAACAGGAGGAGGACCGCCGTCGCGGCCATCTTGAGCCCCGCCTCCGGCAGCCGCCGATAGATCAGGAGGGAGAAGCCAACGGTGAAGAGGGCAGGCGGGAGGACGAAAGCCGCCACCCCGAAGATCGCCAGGAGGTTGCCCGCGAGATGGGCCCCCACAAATCCACCAAAGTTGTAGACCTTGGCATCGCCAGAGGTGTAGTGAAAGAAGGAAGGGTCCCTTGGATCAAACGAGATCAGGCTCACAAAGGCCAGGAGTGCCCCTGCGAGCAGGAAGAGCCCGCCTACCTCGCGAGTTTTGGGATGGCCAACGACTCGGCCCAGCCATCCGGTCCACATGCCCTTACACCTCCAGGATCACGGGCATGATCATCGGGCGCCGATCATAGCCCTTCTGGATGAACTTACGGAGCGCCGCCCGGAGCCTCTCCTGCACCAGCCCTCCATCCCCCCGCTCCTCGGTGGTACAGGCTTCGACGGTGCTCATGACAATCTCCTTGGCTGCGCGGAGCAGTTCTTCGGCTTCGCGGACATAGACGAACCCGCGGGAGAGGATCTCTGGCCCGGCCACCACGCGCCCCGAACCCCGCTCGACCCCGAGGACCACCACCACGACACCGTCTTCAGCCAAGCGCTGGCGATCCCGGAGCACGAGCTCCCCGACGTCCCCGATCCCCTTCCCGTCCACGAAGACGCGCCCCGCGGGGACCCGGTCCACCTTCTCCCCCTTCTCCGGGGTGAATTCGAGCACGTCGCCATCCTCCGCGACGAAGACGCGCTCTGCAGGGACCCCAACCGCTACGGCCAGATCGGCATGGGCGTGCAGGTGACGGTACTCTCCGTGGATCGGCAGAAAGAACCGAGGGCGGGTGAGACAGAGCATCCGCTTGAGCTCCTCCTGACTCGGATGCCCGGAGACGTGGACTGGAGCCACCTCCTCCGTGATGACTTCGGCCCCGCGCCGGAAGAGTTGGTTGATCGTCCGGGTGATGGCCCGCTCGTTTCCCGGGATGACCCGGGCCGAGAAAATGACGGTGTCGCCCGGGCAGATCTCGATCTGCTTGTGCTCGCCGACCGCCATCCGGGTAAGGGCGGACAAGGGTTCTCCCTGCGATCCGGTCGTCACGATCACGGTTGCCTCTGGCGCACACCTGGTGAGCTCATCGAGCCTGACCAGGGTCCCCTCCGGGATGTGCAGGTACCCGAGATCGGCGGCGATGCGGGCGCTCGCCACCACGCTCTTGCCATGGATTGCCACCCTCTTCCCGAGGGCGTGAGCGACGTCGAGGATCTGCTGGATCCGGTGAATATGGCTCGCGAAGCAGGCCACAATCACCCGCCGGCGCGCCTGCGTAAAGATGGTCTGGAGCGCCGCTCCGACGCTCCGCTCGGAAGGCGTCACCCCAGGGCGCAGCGCGTTCGTACTGTCGGACAGGAGGAGCAGGACGCCGCGGCCCCCCAGCTCGCTGAACCGGCGCTCATCGGTCGGCTCATCGTCCACCGGGGTGGAATCGAGCTTGAAGTCCCCCGAGTGAACCACGAGGCCCGCCGGGGTCACCATCGCCAGGGCAATGCCGTCCGGAATGCTGTGACAGACCCTGATGCACTCGACCGTCACGCCGCCGAGGACAAGCGTGTCGCCGGTACGGATCGCATGCGTCTCGGCCTTGACTCCGAATTCCCGAAGCTTCTCGGCGGCCAGTCCAAGGGAGAGCGGCGTGCCGTAGACCGGCGCTCGCACGCTCTGCAGCAGGAATGGGAGCGCGCCGGTGTGGTCCTCGTGCCCGTGGGTCAGGATAATCCCCCGGATCTTCCCCTGTCGCTCGCGGAGGTAGGTGAAGTCGGGGATGACCAGGTCAATCCCGAGCATCTCCTCTTCGGGAAACATCAGGCCGGCATCGATGATGACCAGGTCCTCCGCCGTCTCCACGACGAGGTGGTTCATCCCGATCTCGCCCAGCCCTCCCAGAGGGATGATCCGGACCCAGCTCGGCTCCTCGGACAATCGCCTTCTCCCCCTCGCGGGACTCTGCGCTACTGCGCCGGCCTGGTGGTGAACCGCAACCACCTAGCGGCGTGCGGCTGACAAGCCCAGACGGCCTTTGCGTTCGCCCCGCACCAGCGCGATGCGCCGTACCTGATCCATGTGGTCGACGAAGTGAAACTCCATCCTGCGCCGGATCGTCATCGCGAGCTCCCGGACATCCTTCTCATTCTTGCGCGGCAGGATGACGTTCTGGATCCCCGCCCGACGCGCCGCGAGCACCTTCTCCTTGACGCCCCCCACTGCCAACACCTTCCCCCGGAGGGTCACTTCACCGGTCATGGCCACGTCCCGCCGGACCGGCGTCTTGGTCAGGGCCGAGATAATGGCCGTCGCGATGGTGATCCCGGCCGAGGGCCCATCCTTGGGAATGGCCCCGGCCGGCACGTGGACGTGGATGTCGCTCTTGCCGAAGACGTCCTCCTTGACGTTCATCTCCGCCGCCCGGGCCCGCGCGTAAGAGAGAGCCGCCTGGGCCGACTCCTTCATGACTTCACCTAAATGACCCGTGAGCGCAAGGTGCCCCTTCCCCTTCACCACCGTCGCCTCGACATGAATGATGTCACCCCCCGACTGAGTCCAGGCGAGTCCAGTGCTGACACCAACCTCATCCCGCTCCTGCTCAGGCTCGGGGAGAAAACGAGGGGGGCCGAGGTACTGGTGCAGATTTCGACTGGTGATATGGGTCACGCCGCGCTTGCCCTCCGCCAACTGCCTGGCCACCTTTCGACAGATCTTGGCAATCTCCCGCTCCAAGTTCCGGAGCCCTGCCTCGCGGGTGTAGCCGCTGATCACCTTGAGGATCGTCTCATCGTTGATCACCAGGTGTCGCTCCGATATCCCGTGCTCCTTGAGCTGACGGGGCAACAGGTACCGTCGGGCGATGCCGAGCTTCTCCTCCTCTGTGTACCCGGAGATGTCGATCGTCTCCATCCGGTCTTTGAGGGCTGGGAGGATCGGATCGACCAGATTCGCCGTGGTGATGAACATCACATTCGACAGGTCGAAGGGCACCCCGAGGTAGTGATCGGTGAAGGCAGAATTCTGCTCGGGATCCAGCGCCTCGAGAAGGGCCGCAGACGGGTCACCACGAAAGTCTGCCCCCACCTTGTCCACCTCGTCCATCATGAAAACGGGATTGTTCGTTCCGGCCTGCTTGATCCCCTGGATGATCCTCCCGGGCAAGGCCCCGATGTACGTCCGCCGATGCCCCCGGATCTCAGCCTCGTCCCGGACCCCACCCAGCGAGATGCGCACGAACTTCCGGCCGAGCGCCCGAGCGATCGAGCGCCCCAGGGAGGTCTTGCCCACCCCCGGAGGGCCGACGAAGCACAGGATCGCTCCCTTCATCCCCTTCTTTTTCAGCTTGCGGACGGCGAGGTACTCGAGGATGCGTTCCTTGACCTTCTCGAGATCGTAGTGGTCTTCGTCGAGGATCCTCTTCGCGCGCGGAATGTCGATGCGGTCCCGGGTCTGCTTCGACCAGGGCAGCTCGATCAGCCAATCGAGGTAGGTCCGGACCACCGAGGCTTCGGCTGCGTCCGGGTGCATCCGGCCCAGACGTCCAAGCTGGGCCTGCGCCTCGGCCTCGACCGGCTCCGGCATTTTGGCCTTCTCAATCTTGGCCGCGAGTTCTTCGAGTTCTTGTTGGCGTTCATCCGTCTCGCCGAGTTCCTTCTGGATCGCCTTGAGCTGCTCGCGCAAGTAATACTCGCGCTGGGTCTTATCAATCTCCTCCCGAGCCTGGTCGTGAATCTTTTGCTGAACCTCCAGCACCTCGATCTCTTTGCGCAGGAACCCCTCGATCCGTCTCAGGCGCTCGACCGGGTCGGTGACCGTGAGGATCTCCACCGCCTGTTCGACCTTCAGATCAAGGTGCGAAGCGACCAGGTCCGCGAGCCGGCCCGGGTGGTCCAAGTTGTTGATAATGACCAGGATATCCGGGGAAATGCTCTTCCCCAGGGAGGCGGTCTTTGACACCTGCTCCTTCACCATGCGGATCAGGGCATCGAGCTCAGGGCCCATAGTTGGGACTCCTTGGTCCACGAGCTCGGCGATCTTCGCCTCGAAATAGGGTTCCTTCTGAACGAATTCCTCAATCCGGGCCCGGCCAAGCCCCTGGACGAGGATCTTCACCCGGCCGTCGGGCATCTTGAGCATTCGCATAATCATGGCCACGGTGCCCACCGGATAGATCTCGTCCGGCCCCGGGTCCTCGGCCTCGGCATCGCGCTGGGCAACCAGCAGGATCAGCCGGTCCCGCGACAGCGCCTCGTCCACCGCCCGCATCGACTTCTCGCGGCCCACGAAGAGCGGGAGGATCATGAAGGGGTAGACCACGACGTCCCGCACCGGCAGGAGCGGGATCTGTGGGGGGACCCTCCGCTCGGCATCCGCCGGGATCGCCTCCCCATGCTCCCCCTGACCCACCGCCGCCTCGGACTTTTCCTGCTCTCTCTGCCGGAATTCCTCGTTATCCGCTTTGTCGTTCGCCAAGCTCCGCACTCCTTATCGCTTCTTGCGCGGGGACTATCCCACCCGGGTCGCTGACCCGCTGCGAAGCTCTTTCTTCGCGCTCCGGGAATCGACGTCGCTTGATCTTTTGAAAAGTGACCTCCTCCAGCTGCTCCCAGCGGTCAAGGTAATCTTCCGTATCCTCGCCCACGTCGGGCTCCAGCGCCTCAGATGATGACTCCTCTCCCGGCGCTTGCCGTTCGGTCTCCCGCATTGCCTCGTTGACCTCTACCTGTCGCGGTTCCCCCTGTTTGCGCTTCTTTCCCATCCCGCTCAGCCGCGGCCCTGATCAGTGCCCATCAGGGGCCCACCGGTCTCCAGCTGCAATCGCTGCAAGTAGTCGTGGAAGTCCTTGCCGATATCAGGCCGCTTCAGGGCCAGCTCGACCACCGCTTGGAGAAAACCGAGCTTGCTCCCGGCGTCATAACGCCGGCCGGTAAACGCGTACGCGAAGACCGGCTCCTCAGACAGGAGCTGCCGGAGGCCGTTCGTCAGTTGGATATCGCCGCAGTGGTCCGGCCCCGTCCGTTCCAAGGCCTGGAAGATCGTTGGGGTCAGCACATACCGGCCAACGATGGCGAGGCTCGAAGGGGCCTCGTGAGGCGGGGGCTTCTCCACCAAGTCCCGTACCCGGAAGACCCGCTCCGCCACAGGGGTGCAATCCACAACCCCGTAGCGGCCGATTTCTTCCCCGGGGACCTCCTCGACCGCCACCACTGAACCGCCGTAATGATCAAAGACTTCGAGCATCTGTTTTATGCAGGGAACGGGGGAATCAATCACGTCATCGCCAAGCAACACCGCGAAGGGCTCATCGCCCACCAGATTCCGGGCGACGAGAATCGCATGACCCAAGCCAAGGGGCTCCTTCTGGCGGATGTAGGCCACCGACACCAGATCCGAAACCTGTCGAACCTCGGCCAGGAGATCGGTCTTGCCTCGGGTCTCCAGGAAGGCCTCCAGTTCCAGGGAGCGGTCGAAGTGGTCCTCAATGGCGTTTTTGCCCCGGCCGGTAACGATGATGATATCCTCGAGCCCCGCCGCCACCGCCTCCTCAACCACATACTGGATCACCGGCTTATCGACAAGCGGCAGCATCTCTTTCGGTTGTGCCTTGGTGGCGGGGAGGAACCGCGTCCCCAGCCCGGCTGCCGGAAAGATCGCTTTACGCACCCGCATCAGGGCCTAGCTCCTCGTCGCAAATTCGCGCTGCAACCGGACACAATACCTGCGGGTCCAGTGTATAAGAACGGTCGGAGGAAAGTCAATACGACCAGGGGCACGAAAAAATTCTTGACAGCCACGGAGCATTTGCTTATATTCCCGCTGCTTTTGCTCGCACCGGGACAGAAGGACAGGTGTGGCTTTTCCGAAGAGAAGGGAACAGGCACCGCGAACCGCGAAGGGCCTCTGTCCGGAGCCGTCGCGGTTTTTTTCTGTTCGCTGCCCTGCGAGCGCCGGGGAATGCTCTGTGAAAGGAAAGGGGGGATCAGAGTGCGATTGACCGGCAAAGTGAAATGGTTCAACGACGCCAAAGGATACGGCTTCATTGAACGAACCGAAGGCGACGACGTCTTTGTCCACTACACTGCGATCGAAGGGACCGGATTTCGGTCGCTCTCGGAAGGCCAGGAAGTCGAGTTCGACATCGTCGAGGGACCGAAGGGGAAGCAGGCGGCCAATGTGACCAAGGTCGGTTAACAGCAAGCCCCCTGCAGATTCAAACGGCCTCGGAGTGGCTCCGGGGCCGTTCCTTTGTTACGCCAGGCGGCCTTGGAGTCAAACCGTCTTCACCAGCTCTTCGACAGGAACGTCGATACCACACAAGTCACAGTAGACGAAGCCTCCTTCGCTGTCGCTGCTCACCTCGAACCGCATCACCCCGCAGTAGGGACAGAAGCGGATTTCCAGTTCAGTCACTGCTACACCCTCCTTACTCTGAGCTCACGTGGCGCCCCCCCCTCCTCCAATCCTCCGTCGCCTGTCTTCCCCCTTCCGAATTCCTCATCAACCATTTCATCATGACCCATTCCACTGGTCCCGACAAGCGGTATCATCGCTCCCGGCGTCCGCCGACTGCGCCACGCACTCGCCTCCCCGAGATACTCCCGCGGTAGGCCGCACTTGCCTGTCCAAACCGGAACCTACCCCACCCCTTGCGATACCTCTGCGTTGAGAAGAACTTCCAGATGGGCGGCCACGGATCGGCCCAATGCCTGCAGGTCATAGCCCCCTTCCAGCACAGAAACCAGCCGGCCCCCAGAGTGCCTTAAGGCAAACTCACGAAGCCTCTCCGTCATCTGGCGAAACCCCGCCTCCGTCACACGCATGCCGGCCAGGGGGTCCTCTCGGTGGGCATCGAAGCCCGCCGACACCAGGATAAAGCTTGGGGCGAACCGAGCCTCCACGGTCGTCAGGGCCTCCGCCAAGGCTTTGCGATAGGCGGCATCCCCCGACCCGGCCGGCAGAGGGATGTTGAGCGTAAAGCCGGTCCCTGGACCGGCGCCGGTTTCCCGGGCGCTCCCGGTCCCGGGATAGAGGGGAAACTGATGGAGACTGAGATAAAAGATCGAGGGGTCCTCGTAGAAGATCGCCTGCGTGCCGTTCCCGTGGTGAACGTCCCAGTCTACGATGAGGATGCGGGGTAGGCCGTGGTGGACCTGCAGGTAGCGGGCGGCGACCGCCACGTGGTTCACCAGGCAGAAGCCCATGGCCCGCTCCGCCTCCGCATGATGGCCGGGCGGGCGCACGGCGCAAAAGGCCTGCGCCACGTCTCCCGCCATCACCGCGTCGACAGCGCTGAGCACGCCACCACAGGCCAAGAGAGCGACCTGGTAGGACTGGGGGCCTACCGGCGTGTCCGGATCCAGGTACCTGAGCCCCTCGCGGGGAATGGTTTCTTCGATGTGCTTCAGATAGGCCGCCCTATGGACTCGGAGGAGATCCTCCTCTAGGACCGACCGAGGCTCCAGCGGGACCAGACGTGTGAGGAGCCCTGTGGCTTGTAAATGGTCCTGGATCGCGATCAGACGCTGCGGGGACTCGGGATGGGAGCGGCCGGTCTCATGCTGGAGGAAATCCGAATGGGTCAGATATCCGACACGAGCCATTCTCCCTCCTCTCGTGACCCAGGCCGCTCTGCTCCTGACCGCTACCTGCTCGCGCGCAAGTGCTGCCAGGCCTCCCGCGCTTCCTCCACCGAGCCCTCGTCTTCGATGGTGGAGATATCGCCCGGATCGCGGTCCAGGATGACCGCCTTGAACACGCGCCGCATGATCTTGCCGCTGCGCGTCTTGGGAAGCATATTCACAAAGTTGACTTCTCCGATCACCGCAACCGGCCCGAGCTCGCGCCGGACGGTCTCGATCAGCTCTCGCTTAAGGTGCTCCGATGGCGTGTGCCCCGGCCTGAGCACGATGAAGGCGGAAATCACCTCACCGCGGACGTCGTCCGGCCGGCCCGTGACCCCGGCTTCGGCGACCGCGGGATGACGGAGAAAGGCCGTCTCCACCTCGATTGTGCCGATCCGGTGACCGGCAATCTTGATGATCTCGTCGGCGCGACCACTGAACCAGAAATACCCATCCTCATCGACGTGGGCCGCGTCGCCGGTAAAGTATACTCCGGGGATGCGCTCCCAGTAATCGCGCTTGTAGCGCTCGGGGTCTCCCCAGATCGTGGCCGTGAGTCCCGGAAAGGGGCGAGTCAGCACCACGATCCCCTTTTCGCCGGGTTTACAAGGTTCTCCCTCTGCCGTCCGGATCTCGGCAAAAAAGCCAGGGAGCGGTATCCCGGCCGAGCCGGGCTTGATCGGCAAGAGATCGATCCCGTAAGGATTGCCAAAGACCGGACCACCGGTCTCTGTCTGCCACATATGGTCAATGACCGGGACGCGGTCCTCGAAGACACGCTTCTGCAGCCACTCCCACGCCGGCACATTCAGGACCTCACCAGCGGAGAACACCCGTTCCACCGAGCGAAGGTCGAAAGGCTCTGCAGGCTCGGTCCCATAGCGCATGAGCATCCGGACGGCGGTCGGTGCCGTGAAGATCCCCGTCACCCGGTTCTCCGCGATGATCCGGTAAAAGGTTGCAGGGTCCGGATAGTCCAGGGCCCCTTCGTAGGCGATCGTCGTGCAACCGACCAAGAGCGGCGCGTAGACGATATAACTATGCCCGACGACCCAGCCGATGTCCGAGGTGGACCACCACACATCGGCCGGCTTCAGCCCGAAGCACCACGCCCCGGTGCTGCGGATCCCGACCTGATAGGCCCCATGGCTATGCACCGTTAGCTTTGGCCGCGCCGTCGTGCCCGAGGTGGCCAGCACGTAAGCCGGCTCGTTGGCCTCCATCGACTCGTGCCCATCGGATTCTCCACGACCTCCCGCCAAAAACTCCTCCCACGTCTGATCCCGCCCAGGAGTAAGGTTCGGTGCGGTGGCGCTCCGGGACAACACGACGACCTTTTCGATCGGCGAAGCGGGACCCTGCAAGGTCTCCTGGACGATGTTCCACAGCTGGACCTCCTTCCCCTTCCGCCAGGTGACGTCTGCGGCGAGCAGGACCCGCGCCCCGGCGAGACGGGCGCGCTCCGCTAACGCGCCGCTCCCGAAACCCGCAAAGACCACCAGGTGGATCGCTCCGATGCGCGTGGTGGCTAGCATCGCCATGATCGCTTCCGGCATGGTCGGCATATAGATGGCCACCCGGTCACCTCGCTTGACCCCCAGGCCCCGCAGGGCGCGAGCGATGGCCTTGACCCCGGTCCACAACTGGGCGTAGGTGAAGACCCGGCGCTCCCCACGTTCATTCTCCGCGATGAGGGCGGTATGCCCCCCTCGTCCCCGATCGAGATGATAGTCGAGGCAGTTGTAGCTCAGGTTGGTCAGGGCACCGCTGAACCATCGAAACCCGGGCGGATCCCACTCGAAGACCCGATCCCACTTTCGAAACCAGGGGAGCTCTTCGGCCGCCCGCGCCCAAAAGCCCTCTGGATCGGTCTCCGCATCACCCCGCCAGCGCTTGACGATCGGACTGATTGCTTCCATCGCGACCTCCCCCCAGCGCAACTCGGATATCGACACCCCACCTTACGTTCGAACCAAGCTCGATTGTCGCTCGCCCCCTCCCTCGCTGTAGCGGCAGGCTCGACCGCCGCCAAAGACAATTGGTCACACGCAGGAACGACCCCTTCACGGAAGAACTCCTCCGACCCAAGCACATAACGGTAAGGAAGCGGGATCGGCCTGAACGCCGATCGCTCTGAGATATCAGGGAGGATAGACCAAGACACCGCCAGGCAATCTACTGCGAGGAGGTGGGGGGGTCAAGGACAAATTCAGAGGGCCACGTCAACGTCGGATCAGGGCCTTCCGGAGCGCGTACACATAGGTCAGATAACTCAAGCCGAGGATACCGGGATGTGCCCCGGCCCGGCCGGCGTACAGGTTCGCCTTGGTCTCGAGAAAGAGCAGGACCAGGCCCTGGGCGATCCGCGCGGTGCGCGAATAGGGGGCGATGAGTCGGCAGGTCGCCAGGGGGAGCACCTGCCAGGGATGGGCCTCGAAGTCCTTCAGGTGCCCGAGCTCATGGAGCAGTATCGAGGTCGCCCACCGCTTTCCCTTCAGATGCTTCCGCCACACAAAGGAATGACAGAGGAGAAAGGAGGGGACCCCGGTCCCGAGCACCCCAACCGGGACCGCCCCTACGTTCGGGTAGATCGGGGAGAAAATGACGGGATAACCCTGAAATTCGGCCACCCCGAAGCGTGACAGGATCCGCCCGACCAATCGCCCGGCGACCTCAGCCCCGCCCTTCACCCTCTCCTGTCCCGGTCCCGCAAGCGATTCCATCCTCTGTGCACCCCCCCGAGGCTCCTTAGCCTACCCCACAGGGTAACCGTTCGCAACTCCGCACCCCCACAATCCCATCTTCGTCCCTGCCTCGATTCCATCCATCTGCCTGAATACCGCCAAGCCTTGGCCAGCGGGATGTGTCACAAAACCCTTATGTGGCAGTGAGTTAAATGCCGACCGTATCTCCTTAGGGGTGGCACGAAAGTTGCCCGTTACGTGGCTGATTTTCCGCAAAGTTCGCCAGGGCTGCGACACCAGAAACTTCGCAGACAGGATAGCTGAATGCCACGGACCACAATCCAGAGGCCAAGCAAGCGCGGCAGGGGCCGGCAGAATGGCCCCGGCAGCCGAAGAAGGAAGGCCCACATCCTGATCGTGGATGATGAGGCCCTCAACCGCGAGGTCTACGCGGGTACCTTGGCCACGGGCGGCTACGAAATCCGCATGGCCAAGGATGCTCAGGAGGCGATGGCTGAAATCGAGCACGGCTGGCCCGACGTTGTGCTCATGGACATCATGATGCCTGGTATGAGGGGCATCGAGGCCTTGGGCCGCATTCGCAGGACGGACGAAACCCTGCCGGTCATCATGATGACGACCAGTACTCCAACCGTGGACGTGGCGGTCCAGGCGCTGCGTCTCCGCGCCTGTGACTTCCCCCTGAAGCGGGCGGCCCCTGAGGATCTTCTTCAGAGCGTCGGGCAAGCCTTACAGGTCTCACGGGCCCGCCGGCGGCGAGCGATCAAAGACGCCGGTCGCCTCCGCCTCCAGCAACTCTTCAGTCTGATTGAGGTCGGTCAGCTCCTGGCCTCGGCCATCGGGACCAGCGAGCTGCTGCACCGGATCATCCGCAAGGCGATGGCCATCGTGAAGGCCGAGGTCGCCTCGCTGTACCTGCGAGAGGTGAACGGGAAGACGCAAGAGGTCGCCACAGTTGCCGCGAACGGGCAGAAGCCGACGGACGAACCCGCCGCCCTGGAGCTGGCATCCGTTGTCGCCGAGACGGGTGAACCGATCCTCATCACCGACGGAGCGCGCGATCAACGCTTCTCTCCAGAAAGGATGGCGACCTTTTCCTTCCGCACCTTGCTCGCCATACCGATCCGCATCCGGGGACAGATCGTGGGGGTCCTCGAGGTCCGGAACAAACTCGGGAGAACCTCCTTCAACGACGAGGACCTGGAGTTTCTCCTGGTGATCGCAGGACAGGCCGGGACCGCAATGGAAAATGAGCGGCTCCACAGCGCCCTTGAGGAACAGAGGTCGCGGGTCGCGGAAACGCACCGGCGGCAAGCGAACCTCCTCGATCGGGTGGCTCGCGATGTACGGCCCCATCTCACTGCCGTCACCGAATCGCTTCGTCTGCTGATCGACCGGACCGCCGACCCGCTGAGCCGGACTCCGGCACAGCACGCGGCCGACGCCCTCGCGAGCTCATCAGAGCTCGCCTCGGCACTCGATGACTTGCTTGACCTCTCAGATATCGAAGCAGGGGCGCTCTCAGTGACACCGGCTCCCTGCTCGCTTTCGGGGACGCTCGCCGAGGTTCGGACGCATCTGTCCTCAACCATAGCCAGGAAGCATCTCGAGATGGAGGCCCACGTCTCACCCGAGCTGGGGATCATCGTCCTTGACCCGGCGCGCGTACGGCAGCTCTTGCGACTTCTCCTCGGGACCGCCGCCCGACTGAGCCCCGATGGCGCAACCATCCGCGTCCTCGCCAGCAAGCAGCGGCTCAAGAGTGAGGCGGAATCGGTGCTGCTCCATCTGCTCTACGCCGGGGGTCAGGACAGCGCCGAGCCCGACTGGAACTCGCTCCACCTGACTCTCGCCAGACGGCTCACAGCGCTGCTCGGCGGTCAGCTCCGGGTCGAGCGGGCTTCGGGCACCGAGCGAGCCTTTGTCCTGACCCTGCCCTGTCAGGCCCCGGCCACGATCCTCTCGGTCCCCGACGAGCACGAGCCCGCGCGTCGCCCAGGGGGTTGCGGATGACTGCATGAAGCCGGTGGCCCCGCGCGATCGGGACCGACTGGACAATCATCGAGCTGATAAGATACAATCCTCGCCGCATCGGGTGCCGGCGCACCTCGGAGGGACCGTGATCCGAGTTGTGGCAGGCGTGATCATCGAGGACGGCCGCATCTTGATCTGTCAACGACAGGCTGGGAGGTTCGGGGCCCACCAGTGGGAATTCCCGGGAGGCAAGGTGGAGCCGGGTGAAGAGCCTCAGGGCTGCCTGCGCCGCGAGCTAAAGGAAGAGCTGGGCATCGACGCCGTCATCGGTCCTGAACTCTATCGAATCACCCACCACTACCCCGACCGCTCCGTGGACCTCGCCTTCTACCGCGTCGAGGCCTACGAGGGGAGGCCGGTCAACCGCGAGTTCAAGACACTCCAGTGGGTGGAACGGAATTGGCTGGGCCACTTCGATTTCCTGGAGGCTGACCGGTCCTTCATCCGGGCCCTGGAGGCCGGATGGCTCCCGTGAAGGGCCGAGCGGCTCCGGATGCGGTCAAGCCCTCCGTCAAGCGGCGCTTCCAGCGTCGCTTGCTCCACTGGTACCGGACCCACGCCCGTGATCTCCCCTGGCGGCGGACTCGGGATCCCTATCGGATCCTCGTCTCCGAGATTATGCTTCAGCAGACTCAGGTGAGCCGGGTCCTTGACTACTACCCCCGGTTCCTCGAACGGTACCCCACGGTCGACGAGCTGGCTCAGGCGCAGCCCCGGCAGGTCCGCGAAGCCTGGGAGGGTCTCGGATATTACGCCAGGGCTCACAACCTGCACCGAGCAGCCCGACAGGTGGTCCACCAGCATGGGGGCCGGTTCCCGCGGGAGTCAGGTGCCCTGACCGCGCTTCCCGGCGTTGGGCGGTACACAGCCGGAGCACTCCTCTCCTTCGCTCACGAAATCCCGGCACCCATCCTTGACACGAACGTGAGGCGGCTTCTCGCGCGGGTCTTCCTCCCCCGTCGCCGGACGAACGGGAGCGGGGCCATGCGGCACCTCTGGGAACTTGCCGCCGCTCTGGTCCCTCCCCGTCGGGCCTGGGCCTTCAACCAGGCGCTGATCGACTTTGGGGCGCTCGTCTGCACGCCCCGTAACCCGCGCTGCAACATCTGCCGCTTCACCGACCTGTGCCGAAGCTACCCCAGCTTCGCGGCAGGGCAGGACAAGCCCCAGAGGCGAGGGGGGAGGAGATGAAGATCTACACCAAGACCGGGGATGGGGGCGAGACGGGGCTCTTCGACGGCACCCGGGTCGCCAAGGACCACCCGCGGGTCGAGGCGTACGGCGACATCGACGAGCTGAACGCCGTCATCGGGACAGCCCTCGCCTTCTTGGAGGATGGGCAGCTGCGCGAGATCCTGGTGGGCATTCAGAAGGACCTATTCGCCCTCGGCGCGGAACTAGCCGACCCTCGCGCCGAGGAGAAGCCCCACAAGGAAAAGGCGCGCCTCACCGATGAGCGGGTTCGTGACCTCGAGGCCATCATCGACACCTGCGAATCCGAGCTCGTGTCTCTCCGGCACTTCATCCTCCCCGGAGGCTCCCAGGCCGGAGCCATCCTCCACCTGGCCCGAACCGTCTGCCGCCGGGCCGAGCGCCGGATCGTCGCCCTCGGCGAGGCGGGGGTGCGCATCAAGCCGGTCCTCCTTGCCTACGTGAACCGCCTCTCGGATCTCTTCTTCGTCCTCGCCCGAGTCGCGAATCACCGCCAGGGGGTCGAGGAGGTCCGATGGTAGAGCGGCGCCGCCCATGCTGAGGGCCATCATTTTCGACTTCGATGGGGTGATCGCCGATAGCGAACGGGCTCACTTCGAGGCCTTTCGGAGGGTCCTCGAGGCGGAGGGAATTTTCCTCGATTGGCGCGCGTACACGGAAAGCTACCTGGCCATGGACGACCGCAGATGCTTCACCACGGCGCTGACCCGACAGGGGCGGGTAGCCACGCCAGAGGTCGTGACGGCCCTGAGTCGGCAAAAGGCCGAGGTCTTCCAGACGTTGACCCGGGACGGCCTGGTGTTGATGCCCGGTGTGGTGGACCTGGTCCCCCGGGCTGCCGCCCGCTACCCCCTCGCCATGGCCTCGGGGGCCCTCCGGCGCGAGATCGTCCCAGTCCTGGAGGGGGCGAAGCTCGACCGGTTCTTTCGGGTGATCGTGAGCGCCGAGGAGGTCACCCATGGCAAGCCAGCTCCGGAGGCCTTCCAGACCGCCCTTGCGCGCCTGAACGCAGAGAGTGGCCGACCCGGCGGGCCAATCCGCGAAGCCGAGTGCCTGGTGATCGAGGACTCGGTGCACGGGATCGAGGGGGCGCACCGCGCCGGGATGAAGTGCCTGGCGGTGGCAACCTCCTACCCCCTCGCCGCCCTGGAGCAGGCCGACCTGGTGGTCAAGAACTTGGCCAAGGTGGACCTCGACCGGCTGCCGGCGCTCTTCCAGAGAGAGGGCTGAGGGGATGACGGGCAAGGACCAGCGGCGGACGAAACGGCTGCGCGAGGTCCTGGCGACCATGGTCAGCCTGTCGGATGATGCCATACCCCTTGCCCATGCGGCGCTGCTGATCGCCGCCGAGGAGTACCGGGGCCTCGACATCCCCGCCTACATCGGGCAGATCGACCGGATGGCGGCCGCGGTCCACAAGCGCCTCGGCTTCGAGCTGGAGCCTCTCAGAATCATCGAGGCGATGAACGCCCAACTCTTCGACGAGGAGGGCTTCCGCGGCAACACGGAGGACTACTACGATCCCCGTAACAGCTTTCTGAACGAGGTCCTCGACCGGCGAACCGGGATCCCGATCTCCCTGGCGGTCATCTACATGGAGGTGGCCTGGCGCCTCAACCTCCCCCTGGTTGGGGTCGGGATGCCCGGCCACTTCATCGTCAAGTACCAGGGGGCCGATGCGGAGATCCTGATCGACCCCTTTCACGGCGGGACGATCCTTTCCCAGGAGGACTGCCGGCAAACCCTGGACCGGATCTACCAGGGGCGGATCCCTTTCACCCCCGAGGTCCTGGCTGCCACCTCGCGCCGACAGATCCTGGTCCGGATCCTGAGCAACCTGAAGGCGGTCTACGTGAACCAGGCGGACCACCGGCGCGCCCTGGCGACCGTGGAGCGTCTGCTCCTCATTAGTCCCGATACCCCAGGCGAGCTGAGAGACCGGGGCCTTCTGTATGCCACCCTGCACCGTCTCCCGCAGGCCGCTGCCGACCTCAAACGATACCTTCAGGTAAGCCCCGAGGCCGAGGACCGGGAGACGATCGTCCGGCACCTTCGGCATCTCCAGATGCGGCAGGCGATGGACAACTGATCACGCCACCGCCCCGCCCCCAATGCACCCGGGACCTGGGACTTGGGATCGCTGCCGTGGGCAAGCCCGCCAGCCCCGCGCCACCCGACCGATCCTCGTCACACAAAGCGCGTTTGCGGTGCCGGAGTCCGCACGGCCCTTGCGTGCCCTCCGGCGATCTGCTACGGTTAGGGGAGCATGGCAAGGAGGCATCCCCGTGGCGATTCGCAAGGTTGCCCTGATGGGGCACCCGGTCTTGCGGCAGATCGCCGAGCCGGTCCCCGACAAGCAGATCAGGACGCCCGGCATCCAACAGCTGATCGACGACATGGTGGAGACCATGCGCGAGTA
This sequence comes from Methylomirabilales bacterium (SeqCode), assembly GCA_046758405.1. Taxonomy (GTDB): domain Bacteria; phylum Methylomirabilota; class Methylomirabilia; order Methylomirabilales; family CSP1-5; genus JBHIAD01. The sequence goes on along the minus strand of JBHIAD010000005.1, from coordinate 8,775 downwards.
TAGCGGCGTCGGGCTGGCGGCTCCGCAGGTCTACGAACCCCTCCAGATCGTCATCATCGAAAAGCAGGAGCTCATGCCCGAGGGCGAAGAGGCGACCCGCACGAAGCCCCAGGTCATACCGCTGACGGTCCTCATCAACCCGGTGGTCACCGCCGTCACGGACGCCATCGCGGAGGACTGGGAGGGGTGCCTCTCGATCCCGGACATCCGGGGCAAGGTCCCGCGCCACACCGAGGTCCAGGTCGAGGCCCTCGATCGGGTGGGCGCGCAGCTCCGCTTCACCGCCAAGGACTTCTATGCCCGGGCCATCCAGCACGAACACGATCACCTGCAGGGCATCCTCTTCCTCGATCGGATGAAGAGTCTGGAAACCTTGACCTATCTGGTGGAGTTCCAGCGCTACTGGGCCCCCCGGGACTAGGCTGAAAAGGACGAACAGCTCGATGGCTGACTCGAAAGACATCGTCGCCCTCGTCCCCGACCTCTTCTTCTCGACGAAAATCAGTGATACGGCGAGACACCTGGGTCGCTCGGTCCAGATCGTGCGCAAGCCCGAGGTCCTCTCGGAGGCGGTCACCACCCACGCCCCTCGTCTGGTCATTCTCGACCTCACGGCCCAGGTGAACTACGACGCCCTTCTCACCGCGATCCGCAACAGAGACGGGGAGGGCCCGGCGATCCTGGCCTTCACCACCCATGCGGACTGGAAGCAGACGCTCCCCCTCCATCCGCTGTGCGACCAGGTCGTGACCAAGGACCAACTCACCCGGGAGCTCCCCGCCCTGCTCCAAAAGCACCTCGGCTGAGCCGGCAGAGGAGACAGCGCATGGCAGAAAAGCTCCCCACCCACTCCCTCTTGGCCTCTCGAGGGGCCTCCTTCGGCACCGACGGGGCCTGGGAGCTGCCCCTCGCGATCTCCGAACCTGGACACGAATACCGCGCGGCGCGCGAAGGGACGGGGATCCTGGATCTCTCCTTCCGAGCCTTTGTGGAGGTCAGCGGCGCCGATGCGGCCCGCTTCCTGAACGGGATGCTGACGAACGATCTCGCCTCCCTCCCGCCCGGCCGTTTCATGTACGCCACAACGCTGAACCCCCGGGGCAAAATGATGACGGACATGACCGTCTATGCTCTCGAGGAGAGATTCCTGCTAGAGCTTGAGCCCGCGCGGTGGACGCCCCTCCTGGAACATTTAGAACATTACATCATTGCGGACGATGTGACGCTCACGGACCTGCGAACCCGCTCTGGCCTGTTGGCCATCGAAGGACCCCAAGCGGCCGATCTGATCGGTCGTCTCACTCCGGACCTACTCCCCGAACCTGGGCACCATGCGGAGGTGATGATCGCCGGGACGGCATGCCGTCTGGCCCACGACTCGGTGACCAGCGGCCCCGGGTTCAAGGTCCTCTGCCCCCGTGACCGGACGGCTTTCCTGTGGGAGGCCGCCGTAGAGGCCGGCGCCCTACCGGTTGGGATGCAGGCCCTGGAGACGCTGCGGATCGAAGCCGGCATCCCCCGCTTCGGCGTGGACATGACCGAGGAACACTTCCCCCAAGAGGTCGCGATCGAAGACCGAGGGGTGAGCTTCAACAAGGGATGCTACGTCGGACAGGAGTTCGTGATCCGGATCCACCACCGGGGGCACGTGAACCGGCGGCTCGCCGGAATCGCCTGTTCGGGAGAGACGGTCCCGCTCCCGGGTGACCCGGTCTACCGGGAGGAGAAGGAGGTGGGACGGGTCTCGAGCGCGACCATTTCTCCGGCCCTCGCGCAACCCATCGCCCTGGCGATCCTGCGCCGGGAGTGTCTGGAGCCGGGGACGGCCGTCGAGATCGATCGCGACGGGACGCGCCTCAAGGCCGAGGTCGTCACACTTCCCTTTTACCCTCGGCGCTAGGCGGAGGTCACCTCTCTTCCGGTCGGCGTCTCCCTCGCGCAATGGGACGAGGCTCGGCCGGCGTGCGAGGTATCGGAAGGGGAGGATCATCATGATCGTGGTATCGAATCGGATCCCCGTGGCGAAGGGGCAGGAGGAAGCCTTCGAGGCCCGCTTCAAGGGCCGAGCAGGGCTCGTGGAGCAGAGCCCCGGGTTCCGCCGCCTCGAGATCCTCAGACCCATGAAGTCGGATTACTACATCGTCCTCACCTACTGGGAGAACGGGCAGGCCTTTCTCGACTGGACCGAGAGCGCCGCCTTTCGGGAGGCGCACGCCAACCGCCCACCGAAAGAGATGTTCACCGGGCCGAATGTCTTCGAGATGCACGAGGTGATCCAGGTCGCCGCGAAGCCGCGGAAGGGAGAGGAACCATGATCTACTACATGATCGACTTCGACCCGCAGCCCGGAGTGGATCGCAAGCGCCTGACCGAGGCCTACCGCGTGTTCTACGAGCACATCCGGGACAACTTTCCCGTGGCCAAGTTCAAGGGGCTCTTCGCCCAGGACATGCTCATCGGGCACGGCCACCAATACTTCGCCCTCTGGGAGCTGCCGGATTATGCGGGGTTGGACCGCTGGAAAGAGTTTTACACGACGGACGAAGTGGCCAAGGAGCTGACCAAGGAGCTCCATTACCTGGGGATCAACTGGCAGGCGAAGATCGTCACCCGCGTGCCCATCGAATAGCCTCGGAGCTCCGTCACGACCGGAGTACCTAGCCTCGCCCCGGGGGGAAGGCAGTATCGCCATGAGCCAACCTCGCGCGGTGACGGTTATCGGCGCTGGGATCGTCGGCATCTGCTGTGCCAGCTACCTTCAGCGCGACGGTCACGCCGTCACCGTGATCGACTCGCGTCCGCCGGGGGAGGGATGCTCTCAGGGCAACGCTGGCCACATAAGCCCGGGGGCGTGCGTTCCCTTGGCGATGCCCGGGATCCTTTGGCAAGTCCCGCGATGGCTGATCGATCCGCTCGGCCCTCTGTGTATCCGCTGGGGTTATCTGCCGCGCGTGGCGCCCTGGCTGCTGCGCTTCGCCAAGGCGGCGACGCCGGAACAGGCCGAGGCCACATCAATTGCGCTGCGCGCCTTGCACGCTACCACCTTTGAGGCTTACGACCCGCTCATCAAGAGCGCCGGAGCCGAGGACCTGATCTCGCGCTCCGGTCCACTCTACCTCTTCGAGAGCCAACAGACCTTCGCCCACGACCGCGCGGGCTGGGCGCTGAGACGCGCTAGAGGCGTCAAGATGGAAGAGCTTGACGCGGTGGCAATTCGGCAGCTCGAGCCCGCACTCGCGCCCATTTACCAGCGTGCGATCTTCCTTCCTGATCAGGGCTTTTGCCACAATCCCTTACGGCTGGTACAGGCCCTCGCTAAACAGTTCACCCGGGAGGGAGGGAGACTTCTGCGCCGCACCGTCACAGGATTCGAGATCGGGCCTGAGGGTCCGCGGCGGCTACACACCGACGCCGGCGACATCGAGGTCCAGGATGTGGTCATCTGCGCCGGCGCGTGGTCCCACAGGCTCACCGCCCATCTCGGCGACCGCGTGCCGCTGGAGAGCGAACGCAGATACCACTTGGAGCTGCCCTCTCCGGGGGTTACGCTGAGCCGTTCCGTGGTCTCGGTCGATCGCAAGTTCGTCGCGACACCGATGGAGACAGGTCTGCGCTTCACCGGTACTGTGGAGTTCGCCGGCCTCTCGGCTCCACCGGACCCTCGTCGCGCGCGGATCCTGCTGGACGAGGGTCGACGGATGTTTCCGGGACTCAAGGCCAAGGGGGCCTCGGAGTGGATGGGCCACCGCCCCTCGCTTCCCGACTCCAAGCCAGTCATCGATCGCTCGCCGCGTTTTCCCTCAGTCTATTACGCCTTCGGCCACGGGCACACGGGTATGACCGGTGCATCCGTGACCGGCAGGCTGATCGCCGCCCTGGTGGCCGGACGGCCCCCGGAGATTGACCTGTCACCGTTCCGTGTCACCCGGTTTTGAGGGACTGGCAACTTCACGCATGCGTTCGACCGCTGGAAAGACCATTACGTCACGGACGAAGCAGCCAAGGAGCTGACCAAGAAGCATCGATCAGCCCCGTTCCCATCCCTTCCTTAAATGGGTTCCCCGGCTTTTCCCGGAAATAGATGGTTACACCATCCTTCTCCTTCAAGGGAGCAGTCAACCCACGACCTCGACGTCGGCCGTGGAGCCTTGTGGTTCACAGTGACAATCCAAGAGCTGGCTTTGATTTAAAATGAGGTGCGCCGTAGTATACGAAAAGGCCTGCTCCGTGTGTCCAGGAGACCACCGTAGCCATCCGCAGCAGGAAAAGCGCCGGTCAGGACCGTGGCGGTGAAACTCCTCCAGGAGGTGACGGACTCCTCCGAGCATTATCCTAGGCCCTCAAGAGAACTCGCGGCCGGGATGGGCGAGGTAACTTGCCCTCCCCGGGGCCCGCATATATAATGTAGCAGGGTGAATTTGCAGTGGAGGTGATCGTGATGAGGGACAAGTGGTTCAGGGAAACACTCCTAGTGCTGTTGGTGAGCCTGCTTCCCCTTCAAGTGGTGTGGGGCGAAGTCAAGAAATGGGGGGATACGGGGATCGTGTCCGCGGTGACCCTCTCCAGCCGCACCATCGTGGTGGAGATTCCCCGGAGAAACCAGTCCTTGACCGTGGGGGCCGTGGTCCTGCCGAATGCGGAGCTTCAGGCGGATGGCAACAAGATCGAGCTTGCCGACATCCAGGTGGGGGATCGGGTCCGCATCGTCTGGAGCACCCGTGCGGACGGGGGCGTGGCCCACAAGATCATCGTCCTGGAGCAGGCCAAGAAATAGCGCATCAGGCCCTCTCCACCCCGGACGCCCAGATGGAACTCCCCGATTACGTGGGGCCCGAGCGACAGAAAGCCCTCACCCGGATTCCGATTCAGTAGCTTCGGGATCACTCGCTGACCCAACTTACCCTGTCCTACTAGGAACAGCAATTAGGCGCGGAGCGACTGAGCCGGGGCCCTGTCCCCGGTTCAGGACCTGATCAACGCCTCTCGGTGATTCACTGGGAGAGGCCCGTTTCGTTCGCTATGGGAAACCGAAGAGGCACTTCCGATGTTAAAATGACAGAGGTGGTACTAACAATGCTTAGACCGCCTCTTTCAGGAGCCTTAGGTTCAGGAAGGAGCGGAAATGCGGAAGGCGCGAGTTCTGGTCTTGACGGCAGGCCTCTTCTTTCTGCTGGGGGGAATCAGTGCCGCGGAACCTCCATTCACCTGGAGGAACGTGGTCGGCCGCGGGATGCCCGACTTCAACAACCCGGGGGTATCCCATCAAGCGTCTCTCGCCACGTTTCCCGTGAATCTGTCCTTTCCATCGGGAGTGCAGGTCGTGTTCGTCTTCGTGAACCACAGGGGACAGATGTACGGGGTATATCACGATCGGCGCACCGGAGACGTGGTCGGGATCTTACGGGCAGAGCGGGACCCTGCTTCGACCCAAGGGCTACACCTCTTCGAACTCTACGTGGACACCGGGCTCCTCGAAGGCCACGCGCTCACCAAGGAGTTCGTGTACCTGGAGGGGAGTTATCGGGTCTTCACTGCCGTGTGTCGAATCGCCGACCTCTCGAGGGAGGCGAGGGCACACACCGAGTGTCCAAAACGTATCTGAGCCCCTCCCAATAGCCCCACATCCATTCAAATAAAAAATGGGATCAACGCTGGCCCCAATTCTCCCGATCCTCAGCGGTAAACTTCGCGGCGATGGGCGATGCGAACGACGTCCACGACCCGCTCGCGATCATCCACGAGGTACACGGCGCGATAGTTGCCGATCCGAATCCGATACCCCTCCATCCCTTCCAGCTTGATCGCCCCTCGCGGGCGCGGCTCGTGTTCCAGAGCGAGGAGCCTCTACCAGATCTGTCTCGCAAAAGCGAGGAGGAGCCGATCGAGCTCGCGCTCCGCCCTGGGTGTGAGGCGAACGGTGTAGGGCATCACCCGCCCGGTTTCGCCTTGATCCGCCCCCGCCGCTCCCGCTCCGCGATGTAGTCTCGAAGGGGCCTGGAGGGTTTGCCGCGCTCCTCCTCGATGACCAGGCGGTCCGAGATGTTCTCCAGGACCTGCCGGAGCTGCCGATCGCGGGCGATCCGGGTGAGGATCCTCTCCTGCGCATGCCTGGGTAGCGCCTTGAAGGCCGTCAAGAAAACCTCGGCGGTTGCCTGCTCTGCGGTCATCCGGTCTGACCTCCCGTTTCCACCCTAACGCGATGTCCTCGATTGGGCACCCAGAGCGATCCCACGATCTGGTCCAGCACCCACATTCCTCAGGTCGAGCATACACGAGACCGAGAGCGTCGGCTAGCTGCGTTCTTGAAGCAGGGCGACGCTGAAGAGGACCGGAGAGGGCTTGCAGGAGATGACCACAGGGGCGGGGCCATCGGCGAGAAAAGAGAAGGGCCGGTGCTCCGGCCCCCTCTTTTCAAGCAGTTCCAACCCGTTTTATCCTTCGCATCAATCTTATCTCATCGCACCCGCCCGCCCTTTTTCCCATTTCTCACTCCACACCCCACTGACTTCCTGAAAATGGGCGCTGTCCCTGATTTCCATCGGATTTCCATCGGGTACTCATAATCCCGGCAGCATAGGTTTTCGACAGAGCACTCCCGACCCTTTTTCCTGACTTTTTCCTGACGACGCCCACCCCTGCCTGTCCAGACGGTGATCCCGGAGACCGCGCGCGCAGCGTCGGGGAACCGTCAGGCCTTCGCCTGGGCCGGGAGGTTGGCCTTGCACCGGGGGCACTTGGAGAACCGTCCCGCGAGCTCGGGCGGGATCTTGAGCTTCGCGCCGCAGGGACATTTGATCTGCTTGTAGCCGCTCGCCCAGAGGATCGCGTTCGTGGCCTGTCGCTGACGCTCGGCGGGCTTGGACCTGTCGTCTTTCGAAGGCTCGCGAGCGGCCACATCCCCGGTCTCGGAAAGGGTCCGCGACCCGATGACGCCCTTGCCTGTGGCCTTGCGGTAGGCCTCCTCGTACTTCGCAAAACCGACCCCGCCGGCCATGCTCCTGAGGATCCGGATGCGCTGTTCCAGCGGCGGGTGGGTGGTGGTCAATGAGGAGGCGCTCATCTGAGCGCCGTGGGCGCCCCGCGGGGGGGCCACGATGTACATGGGCGCCGTGACGCGGCTCTCGCGGGCCGGGGCGATGCGGGCGCCACCCAGCTTCTCCAGCGCGCTGGCCAGCCCCTCCGGATAGCGGGTGAACATGGCCGCGGAGGCGTCCGCCAGGTACTCCCGCCGCCGGCTCAGGGCGAAGTAGAGGAGCTGGGCCATGATGGGAGCGAGGATCATCAAGACCAGGGCAAGGATCATGATTACTGCCTGGGCCTGACCCCCACCCCGCGAGGAACTCGAGCGGCTCCGCCGCGTCCTCCCGCCGTAGATGAACACCCGCAGGCCCACTTCCGCCAGGAGCACGATCGTGCCGAGCATGATGCTGGCGGTGGTCATGAGGGTGATGTCCCGATTCTTGATGTGGCCGATCTCGTGGGCCACCACCCCCTGCAGCTCGTCGCGGTTGAGGATCTTCAACAGACCGGTGGTCACAGTGACCGCGGCGCGCTCGGGACGATACCCGGTGGCGAACGCGTTGGGGGAAGGGTCGTCCACGATGTAGACCTTGGGCCGCTGGGGCAGGAGCCCGGCAATAGTCATCTCCTCCACGACGTTGACGAGCTGCGGGTGGTCCTTCTTCTCGATCTCCCGGGCCCCGTTCAGGGCCAGCATGATCTTGTCGCCCTTGGTCACGGCGACCATCCAGAGGATGAGCCAGATGATCAGGGCAAGGAGCCCGCCGAAGAAGCCTCCGCCGATGTCTCCGACGAGCGCGACCCCAACCGCGATCCCGATGGCCACCAGGACAACGCCCATGAGCGCCACGACCCAGGCGCTACGGACTTTGTTTGAGTGAATCTGTTCCCACATAGGCTACGCAGCAGCCGGATCCGCGGAATCTTGCGAACCTAGAACTGCACCTTCGGCGTTTGCCTGACGGCCTCGTCTGTGACTTCGAAGAGCTCCGCTGGCTCGAAGGCCCCACTGATCAGGCTGTTGGGGAACACCTCCCGGTAGTTGTTGTATTGGGTGGTCGCGTCGTTGTACGCCTGCCGCGCGAAACCGATCTTGTTCTCCGTGGAGGTGAGCTCTTCCATGAGGGACTGGAAGTTCTCGTTGGCCTTGAGGTCCGGGTAGTTCTCCACGATCCCGAGGAAGCCTGTGAGGGCGGCGCCGAGGGCGCTCTCCGCTTTGCCCGCCGCACCGGGGCTGCGCGCCCCGAGAGCGGCCGAACGCGCCTGCATCACTTTCTCGAGCGTCTCCTGCTCGTGCTTCACGTAGCCCTTGGCGGTCTCTACGAGATTCGGGATGAGGTTGTGGCGCCGCTTGAGCTGGACGTCGATCTGTGACCAGGCGTTCTTGCTGTAGTTACGCCTGCGAACCAGGCCGTTGTAGATCCTGATGAAGTAAGCGATGAAGCCAAGGATCAGGACCCCGATGACGATGGCGGTAACGAGTCCAGGTGACATCTAGCTCTCCTTCTCCTGTTGGGGCGCTTCGGCGAAGCTCCCGAGAAAATCCTTGACCGACTGCAATCCGGGATGGTCCTCGGCGAGCTCGCTGCCCAGCACCTCGGCCAGCTCGTGTTCATCGAACCAGAGCCCGTCCCCCTTTGGACAGCGGTCGATGGTGACCGGAACGGCCCGGCCCGGGGCTTCGGCGTGGTGCATCTTCCGGTCGCACCGTGGGCACCTCCAGCGCGAGTTCTGCGCTCCCTTCTTCGGGGTGGC
>JBHIAD010000004.1:0-30686 GCA_046758405.1 Methylomirabilales bacterium (SeqCode) | reverse complement strand
CGCCCGCTCGCTGCGCGTGCAAGGGATGTTGGAGACAGTGGAACTCACGGCCCTCGCCCACCGGTACCCCCACGAACTCTCCGGCGGGCAAAACCAACGGGTAGCCCTGGCCCGAGCGCTTGCGCCCCGGCCCACGGTGATCCTTCTGGACGAACCCTTCAGCAATTTGGACACGAACCTCCGATTCCAGATGGCCCAGGAGCTGTACCGCATTCTCCGCGAACTGGGAACGACCGCCATCTTTGTGACCCACGACCACGAGGAGGCCTTCATGATCGCCGACCGGGTCGGCGTGCTGAACCAGGGCCGCCTCGAGCAGATCGATCACCCCGAGGTCATCTACCACGCGCCGACCACACGGTTCGTGGCCCGCTTCGTGGGCAAGGCGGACTTCTTGCCGGGCATCGTCACGACCAGAGGTATTCAGACCGAGGTGGGGATCTTCCAGAACCCGAACGCCCTCCCCGTGAAAAACCAGGTCGAGATCATGGTCCGCCCGGACGATGTCACCGTCACACCTGATCCTGACGGGAATGCCGTCGTGGTCGCCCGGCAGTTCCGTGGCGCGGACAATCTGATCACCATCCAGCTCAAGTCGGGGACCATCCTCCACAGCCATCATGAGTCTTCACTGCTCCTGCAACCGCGAGAGCGCATCCAGGCGCAGGTTCACCCCTCGCCCGTTGTGGTCTTCCAGGCGCTTCACCCGTGGCTGTAATGCTGCCACTACCCCTCCTTGATCGATGCCGCCCTCGATCTGTACGAAGTGGTGCCGTCGGTGGATACGACCGGCCTTCGCAAGCGGCCCAACGGGCGCTCCAGGATTGGGTATGCGGTACGTTTCGTCCCGAGCCTGGAAGGCGTCGGGCTATCGCGGATCTCCCGGCTCGTCGCTGGACTCACCCTGTAGCGGCGGAGGGAGAGTGGGCAGAAGGAGGTCGCGCACCACCTGACCTGGCTGGCCGAGACGTGGGATGAGTTGCCCGTTGAAGACGAGGTCCACTCCGTCGGCATTGCCCACGGTCAGCCGAAAGCCCTCTGCCGCTCGCAGGGCGACCACGTCCCCCGGTTGCAGGAGCATGTCCCGGATTTCCCGCTCGTCGATGGTAATCAGGAGCCACGTGGTCTCCACGGCACGGATCTCTAACCGGTGTTGATCCAATGGCCTCGGTAGACTGGGCGGCGGTTCCCCTGCGGGTTGGGGCGAGGACAGGCGGGTCGGCTCCGGCAGTGGCCCGGCCTGGGGAACCTCTGGCTTTGCCCCTTCCCCTTCAGGGTCCGCCGGCGCGCCAACTGCTGGGTTTGAGCCCGGCGCGACAGGGACGACGTTGACAGGCTCTCGTCCCAGGAGGGAGGCCCCGATAAAGGCAAGCGGGATCGCAAGGACGACCAGGAGAACCCAGGGGATCAAGTGGCGTACGGAGACCCGGAGGGAACGATCGGACGGGACAATTCCGATGCGCATCCCCTCCCATCGGGCAATCTGACCAAAGAACCGCTGCTCTGCCCCGTCCGGGTCAAGACCCAGGAAGAGGGCGTAGTCGCGAAGAAACCGGAGGAGATAGCACTCATCCGGCAACAACCGGTAATCGTTCCCCTCCAGCATTTCGAGGAAGACCGGCTTCACCTGAATCGTCCGAGCCGCGTCGATCAGGCTCATCCCGCGGGCCTCTCGCCTCGCTCGCAGGTCTTCCCCCAAGGTGGCTGTGCCGCCTGATGATTGATCCACGAAGCCACCTACCATGGCTTACTCCTCGTCAGATCCCTCCGGTGAAACCCCGGCCCCACCCGCGCGTCTGTGTGATGCCCTGGCAGTTTCTCGCTCATCGAGAAGTGGCAGCAAATCCTCAAGGCGGGCGATCACCGGCACATCGTCAGGCACCTGCCCCTGCCCAGACCCGAACAGGACTGCGCCCATGCCGATACTCCGCGCTCCTTGCACGTCAGCCGCGGGATCATCGCCAATGTGCAAGGCCGCGCGAGGTTCCGTCCCCAGGCGCTCTAGTGTATGGGTAAAGAGATCCGCCACTGGCTTGCGGAGACCCAGGGTGTCGGAAAAGGTGAGCACATCGAAATACTCCAACACCTCATGCCGCTGCAGGATGAGCCGGAGCATCGCCCCGGGGACCCGGCCTGTGTTGCTGATGACACCGAGGTGGTAGCCGCGTGCCTTGAGGGTTGCCAGGAGCTCCTTCGCCCCCCGGGTCAGGGTTGGTGGGGTTTTGAGAATTGCCGAGACGTAGGCCCATTCCAGATCGGCCATGGCCATCTGCCCAAAGCCATCCTCAATTTCGAGTGACCCCAGCAAGATCCGGACCTGCTCTTCGACCCCGAGATCCCTGTTCGACCGCCACTCCGCCTCCAACCGTCGGCCCACCTCGTCATCCGCGCTCCGCAGCTCTTCGAGTGTGCCGTCGTGACCCAGCCCCTGGAGCGTAAGGAAAACGTTCCGAATCCGATCCTCGCGCACCTTGGCCCCAGCCTCCCGGGTCTCCAGGAGGAGAGTGTTCCACAAATCGAACGTCACCGCACCGATCATCGGCACCCCACTAGTCATACAGGATTAGGCTAACATAGCTTTCTGGATGAGAATAACGGCCCGCATCAAGAAACGCAAATCATGCGGTGTCCCCCCACTCCCCCTTTCCGGAGGCGGGACAGAGGCGGCCGTGAGGAGCGACGAGGCGATCCGATGGAGGCGTGGTCAAACACCGTGAAGAGCCCTCGGCTCTCCGGCTGCGCGCCGGGTTTGCCCGTTCAAACCCTCCTCAAGGGACGATGCACGAACTCCTGCACCGCGCAGGCAGAGGCGCACTGACAGCGCTGGAGAGGGCCTCCGGTTATAGGGGCGACAAGGCCGAAGGCTGTGTGCGGATGGCCGTTCAAAGGGGGGAGAGGGGCCCTCTCGTCAGCATACGCCCCAGGGCCCGTGCAGGTGCTCGGTATCGACTCATCGCCCACTCGCCGGGCCGAACATGTCTCTCCTGAGCCTCACCCTCTACCGTCATGTGGTCAGGGTCTCCCGCGCCACCTCTTCCAGCGTGGTGATACCCCGGAGGGCCTTCCCCACTCCATCTTCCAGCATCGTGCGCATCCCCTGGGCCCGGGCGGCTTTCTTGATCGTCGGACTGTCGGCTCGCTCCATGATCAGCCCCACGATCTCCGGGGTGACCTGCAACACCTCGAAGGCCCCGATCCGTCCCCGGTAGCCAGTTCCGCTGCACTTGTCGCAGCCCTTTCCCTGGTAGAACTTGAACTTATCAGGCTTCGGCTGGATCCCGATGCGGTCCATGAGAGCCGGGTCGGGGGTCACCTCTTCCTTGCACCCAAGGCAAATCACCCGCACCAGCCGCTGGGCGACAATCAAGGTGACCGAGGAGGCCACCAGGAACGGAGCCGCCCCCATGTCCATCAGCCTTGGGATCGCCCCGGCCGCGTCGTTGGTATGGATGGTGCTGAAGACCAGATGCCCGGTCAGAGACGCCCGGATGGCGATGTCCACCGTCTCGTGATCCCGCATCTCCCCGACCATGATCACGTCCGGGTCCTGGCGGAGGAGGCTTCGGAGACCATTGGCGAAGGTCAACCCCGCCTTCACGTTGACCTGCGACTGGCGGATCCCCGGGATCTCGTACTCGATGGGGTCCTCAATGGTGATAATATTCCGCTCCTCTGCGTTGAGTGCGGAGAGGGCAGAATAGAGGGTGGTCGTCTTTCCGCTCCCGGTCGGCCCCGTCACCAGGATAATGCCGCTCGTCGCCTCGAGGGCGTGCTTTATGGTGGTGAGGTGCTCTGGACCGAACCCAATCTGCTCGAGGCCCAGAATGAGCTGGGCACGATCCAAAATCCGCAGGACGACGTTCTCTCCCTGGATCGTTGGGAACGTGGAAGCACGGATGTCGATCTCTCGTCCTCCGAAGGAAAAGGTAAATCGGCCATCCTGTGGCAGACGATTCTCCGCAATATCGAGGTTGGCCATGATCTTCACCCGCGAGATCACGGGAGCCTGCAGTCCCTTCGGAATGTCGGGACCATATCGGAGCAACCCATCGACGCGGTACCGCGTCCGGACGGCTTTCTCTTCCGGCTCCAAGTGGATGTCCGTGGCCCCATCCCGGACGGCCCCGGCAAGTACCGTGTCAATCAGCCGGATCACTGGGGGATTCATGGCCGCCTCGGGGTCCAGACGCCCCCCGCGGGCGGTTCCACGAATTTGACGCAGGCACTGCTCTACGATCTCCTGCCAGTTTTCGCCCGTGCCATACGCACGGTCCAGCGCTCGCAGGATCGCGGTCTCGGTCGTGGCGACCACCTCCACCTGGCATCGGACCAACTGGCGAAGCTCATCAGCGGTCATGACGTCGAAGGGATTTGCCATCGCCACCACGAGCACGTTGCCGGTAAAGGTGAGAGGAAGCAGGTGGTGCTTCCGGGCGAATTCCTCAGGCACCATGCTCACCGCCTGGGACTGCAGATTGTACTGCGCGACGTCGACGTACTTGACCCGTGCCTGAGCCGCCAGGGTGGAAGCAATGACCTCCTCATTACAATAGCCGAGGCGGCAGAGAACCTTTCCAAGATACTCCCCGGTCCGCTTCTGCTCCCTCAGCGCAGAATTCAACTGGGTTTCAGTCACGAATCCGTTATCGATCAGTCGCTGGCCGAGTGCCTTCATCCCGTCACCTGCGGAACCTACAACGTTGATATACTACTTGAGTATTCCAATGGAACTAGTTTATATTGAAGCACATTACAATTTCCACGAACACTTGCCATGAAATTCGCCAGCTTGCAATCGGCGATCAGGGCAAACGGATACCTGGAGTGTTAGCAAGCAATCCGTGTGCCATTTCGAATCGGGACGGTCTGCGGACGTGGAAGAACCCGAGGTGCGCTCTGGCAAAGTGTGCGCCCGAGGAAAAAGCCTCGCACCCCGCACATGAGCTAGGCCATGCCGTCTGGTGCGGCATCCTCTCCAGTGGGCCCGCCGCGCAGCAGTCTCGTGTTGGCGCAGCGGGAGGAGGATGCCGAGGCGCTCGGTGAGGACTCCGCCCCGTCCAGCGGACCCTCTGAGGTCGGAGAGCGAAAAGACCTGGGGGAGACCTTAGGTAGACCCAGGCACCCAGCGCGGGAAGCCGTCCTGAATCCAGGACAGGACCTCCGGCCATGAGTGAACTCGCACCAGGCCAGGCCGCAAGGACTTTCGATTCCAGGGACGGTCGAAGAGGAGCACCGGAACATCCTGCTCCACGGCATACCAGGCAATCGCGTACTCATCTTCCACAAGACCGTCGAGGCGGTAACGGCGCACCGCCGCCACCTTGTGCGCGGCCGACCGCATTCCATCGCGGTGGACGACGCCATCGATGTAGGGAGCGATCCCATGACGCTCAAGCCACTCGCGGGTCGTCTTCCCATACACCACCGGCCGTCCCGTGACGATCACCAGGGCATGCCCGGCTTGGCGGAGCGCTCGGACTGCCTCCGGGGCCCCCGGCATGGGGGGAACCGTTCCGAAGAACTCCGCGCTGTCCAGGCGGGCAAGAAAGGCTTGCTGCGCTGCAGGGTCAATGTCGGGAAAGTCTCGAAAGGGCTCCCACCGGAATCCCTCCGGGGCGACCGCCCGACCAAAGCTCTCGCGGAAGGCCTCCACGAATCGGGGCAGGGAATCGGCCAGGACATCGTCCAAATCAAGCCCAATCCTCATCCACCCCTCGTTCATAGTTCAAAGTTCATGGTTCATTGTCCACAACCAAGAGCTCAGAGAGTGCAATTCTTCAAATCTGAACCATGAACTATGAACCATCCACCATGAACCCTGTCAACCCGTGGCAGTGCCCCAGGCACTCGGACAGATCTCTCGATAGGCACAGTAGCCGCAGGTAATGTAGCCGGGCTTGGCCGGATAGGCACGGGCGCGAATCCCCGCGGCCACCTCCTGGATGGCGGTGACGGTCTTCTCCGTCTCCGCAGGTCCCAAGGGGGCGCTCCCGACCAGGCCCGACTCGAGGAACCGGAGCTCCACGCGGGCCGGAGACTCGCCGGTCATCTCACGGTAGGCCAAACTGTAGATCCCGAGCTGTAAGCTCTCTTTGGCCCGCCGGTTCGCCTCCTTCTGCTCCCGAATGTCGGAAGACTTGTAGTCGATGATAACGGCCCCGGCGTCACTCAGGTCCACCCGATCCCACCGACCCACCACCCGGTCCCGACCGAGAACGAAGGCGAACTCCTTCTCCACGTGGGCTGGCACTTGCTCGGACCGCTCCTCGTCCGCGTGGAAGCGTCTCAGGGCCTCGCGTCCAGCCCGCAGGCGCTCCTCCTCGTGGGCCCGGCTCACGAAGCCCCGGCTCACCCACGCACCCTCGAAGACCGCGCGCATCTCCTCCAGGCTCATCCGCTCTCCGCGCTGCTTGCGACGCAGGTACGCTTGCACGGCCTCGTGCAGCGCCTTGCCATAGATGACGGCGTGATGCTCTCGGATGGGGAGCTTGAGGAGATGAATGTAGCGGTATTTCAGTGGACAGGTCCGGTAATCGTCGATGCTGTAGTGACTGAGGGTGAGCACCTGGTCGGCGGCCATCGGTGCCTCGGCGATCTCCCCGGACTCGGCCGGCCGCGGGGCAAAGCGCTCGATGGTCTCCACCGGCGAGGCCGGGACCGGCCGGAGGGCAGTTGCAGGCAGCTCGAGGGCTTCCAGCACGAAGGGGCTGACTTTCTTGGGGCGCGTCAGGCCGTAGTCGCGCGCGCTGGAGAGGTAGAGCCCCTCCTTCGCACGGGTCATCCCCACGTAAAAGAGGCGCCGCTCCTCCTGCAGATGGAAGTCCCCGCTTACCGGCAGGTCGCGGACCAGGGCATCCGGGAGCGGGATCGGCTCCCGCCGCCCCCGACTGGGAAACTTGTCCGCGACGAGGCCAACCAGGAAGACCACGCGGAATTCGAGTCCCTTTGCCTTGTGCACAGTGAGCACGCTCACGGCCTCGGCGTCGATCTCGGCCTCGGCCTCGGCCGGGTCATCCCCCGCCTCGAGCAGCGCATCCTGGTAGGCGACAAATTGCTGAACCCGGTCCAGAATCGCGATTTCCTCGAAGCGCTTGACGATCTGAAAGAAGCGGGCGATGTTTTGGACCCGGAGCTGGCTATGGAGATCCTCGGCACCCACGAGCCGCCGCAGGAGACCTCCCTCGGTCAGGAACCGGTAGAGGAGCTCCCCGGTCGTCAGCTCCTGAGCCACGCCCGCATACCGCTCAAGGTCCTTCAGGATCCGCTCGATCGCCGCTTGTCCAGCCTCCGAGAGCTCCCCCAGCTCCCGGATCTCGCCCCAGTGTCTCAAGACCCAGTGGAGGCTCCGGTGCATCCGGCGTGCGGCCCCATGACACAGGGTGAGATCGACGGCCGGGATCCGGTAGGGCTCCTCGCCGGCGACCACGGCGAGACTGACGCTGTCTTCCGGATCCGCGACCGTGCGGAGAAAGGCCATCAGCAGCCGGATCTCCTCGCGACCATACAGCCCCCGGTTCCCGGAAAACCGCCACGGGATCCCCCGCATGTTCAGGGCGCGGATAAAGGGATCGGCGTCCCGGTTTGCGCGGACGAGAACCGCGAAGTCCCGATAGGCATAGCCTCCCGACGCCACCCGCTCCCCGATGGCGGCGGCCACGGCGTCCGCCTCGGCCGACAGGGTATCGTAGGCACGGTAGACGACAGGGCGCTCCCCGACGCGCAGGGCGACGAGGCGCTTGTCGATCCCCTGTTTCACCTCCAGCCGTTCCGGATCATTGTGGCGAATCAAGCGGTAGGCAGCGTCCAGGATCGGCTGGCTCGACCGGTGGTTCCGTCGGAGGACGACGGTCTTCGCCCGGGGGTAGGCGGCGGTGAAGCTCAGGATATTGCGAATCGCGGCCCCACGGAACTTGTAGATCGATTGGTCGTCATCGCCCACGACCGTCAGATTCCCCTGTGGGCCCGCCAGGAGCTTCAGGAGCTCCCACTGGGCATAGTTCGTGTCCTGAAATTCATCCACGAGGATGTGGCGGAAACGCTTCCGGTATTCGGCGAGGATCGCCGGATGCTCGCGCAGCACCCTGAGCGGCAGCAACACCTGGTCCCCGAAGTCCACCAACCCGCCCTCACTCAGACGCGACTGGTAGATCCGGTACGTCCGGGCGATCTCCGACTGCCGTCGTGCCTCCTCCTGGAGGACCGCATCGTCCGGCCGTCTCTCGGCCTCGGCGGCCAGCCCTTCGGCAAAGGTGACAAACTCATCGGGTCCGACGTCCTCATCCTTGGCTCGGCTGATGAGCGTGAGGAGGGCTTCCACATGTCTGGTAGGATCCCCCAGAGGGCGGTAGTACTCCAGGGGAAACTCGAAGAGCCGCTCGCGGAAGAAGACGGCTTGCTCGGGACGGGTGAGGACGCGGAAATCGGGCCGCAGGCCGAGGGCCAGGGCCTGTTCGCGCAAGACCATGTCGCCGAAGGCATGGAAGGTCGCGGTGGTGACCTCGGCGTAGCCGTAGGGGACCAGGAGATCCACCCGCTCTTCCATGTCCGCCGCGGCCTTATCGGTAAAGGTGAGGGCAAGAATCTCGGAAGGCTTGGCGAGTTTTGCTGCAATGAGATAGGCGATGCGGTGAGTCAGGACGGTCGTCTTGCCGGTCCCCGCGCCGGCGATCACGAGGAGCGGCCCCTCCTGGTGCGTCACGGCCTCACGCTGCTCGTCCGTCAAGGGCTTCAGGATCTCTTCAGCCGCTCCCGCTCGCACCTGATTTCCCCCGAACCTTTGAGTGAATCGCCGGCGGCGAGCGTCCCACACCCCTGCGGCAGGTGTCAAGGGGCCCCGCTCGCTCCGTGCATAGCACTGCCCAGTCCTGTCCGACCCCCTCACCCTCCCTATAGCTCGATCTGGTGCCGCTCGAGGACCGTGCCGCTCGCCCGCTCCAGGTTTGCGAGGGCCTTCCGGTGATCAGTCACCGCCCGGACCTCGTTCGCCTGGGCCACCGCCAGGTCCCGCTGCAACCTCAGGACCTCGAAGGTCGTGGAGACCCCCGCCTCGAGCCGTTTCCGTTCGATCCGCAACTGTTCTTTGGCGAGCACTACGGCGGCGCCACTGGTGTCCACCCGTTTGGCCGCTGTTTCCACCTGCCGGACCGCCTCTCGCACCTCGGCCGTGATCCGAAGCTTGACTTGCCGAAGCGACGCCTGTGCCTGCTCGAGCTCGAACCTTGCTCTGAGGAAGTCGGAACGGGCGGCCCGATTCCCGATCGGCATGCTGAGCGTTGCTCCAATCGAGTAATTGTAAAAGTCGCCCGACGTCAACCGGTCCGTGCTTTCCCCGAAGGTTGGCCCGAGCCCTGTCGCCCCGATGCTTCCCTCAAGGGAGAACTCGGGCAGGAGCTGATTGCGCGCAAAACGAAGGTTCAGCTCGCGGTTGGCGATATCAATCTTGGCGGTCTGGTATTCAGGTCGCTTCTGGAACGCCTCATGAACGACCGTGTCAACCTCCACCGTGACCGGCGTAAAGGCCGGTGTATCCGAGGGTAAAATCGCGCCCCCCCAGTTCCCCTCCTGGGGGAGGTTGAGGACAACCTTGAGCTGGTCCTCCGCGTCGCGGACCGCTTTCTCGGCCACGATCACGTCCTGCTCGCGGGCCTTGACCTCCGTTTGGGCCTGGGTGATTTCGACCGGCGCAGCCACGCCGGCCCGAACCCGTGCCCGGTTCAGTTCCTCAAGCTCTCTCGCCAGTCGAAGAGATCGCTCCTGTACCTCGAGGTCTTCGAGGGCAAAGACAAGGTCCCAGTAGGCGGACTGAACCTGCGTGGTTACGTCCATGACCCGCTGCCTGAGACGGTCCTTGGAGATCTCCAGGTTGTTCTGGGCAATCTTGATCTGGGTCCGGTTCACATCCACCCCAAAGTTTCTCAGCAGGGGTTGGGTCAGGGTGAGGCTGAAGGTGGTGTTATATGCTGGGTTGAGTGATTGGAGGAAACTGGTATTGGTGTCATTCCGGTTATTGTCAACACGCAACTCATAATTGCCGCCGGTGGGCAACTTTTGGCGGATTCCTGCTCCGGTGTCGAGGTCGTCGTTCTCAAGGACCCGGTTAGCCGCCAGTAAGGACCGGTTCTGGGCCGTGCTCTCTCTGAAGACAATCTCGGCGAAAGCCGTCGGGTCAAAGATCGCCCGCGCCGCAGTGACATTGGCCTCGCCGATCCTCAAGTTAAAACCCTCGATGGTGATATCCAGATTGTTCTTCAACCCGAACACGACGCTTTCTTTCAGGGAGAGGACGAGAATGTGCCCTTGCTCCGGCCTTGCCGGCTCCGGAGCCTTCTGTTGAGCCCACGCCGGACCGGGGATCGAAAGGAAGAGATTGAGGCTTCCGAGGATTGCCATAAGACGAGCACTCCGCATCACATTCCTCCTTGGGCGTCAACGCTTCTGCCTGGATGGGCTCACCGGTCTGATTCAAAACTCATAGGGGCGCGCTCCCGCGCCCACCTTCCCTATTGTCGCGGTTGCTCTGCCTGGCCCTACGGGCGCCGAGCTCCTTCGAGGAACAGGGCCACCAAGGCCTTGACCACGCGTTCCACAGAGTCCCCGCGGCCTCGGCGGACACCAAACACCTCGTGAATCAAGAGGTAGTGAATGACCATCCCCACAAAGCCGCGAGCTGCGAGGAGGGGATCCATCTCCCGGAAGGCGCCCTGAGCAATCCGCTCCTCGATATATTTGCTCAAGTACAGGTGAAGGCGTCGGACCCGAGTCTCGAAGAAGATCGTGGAGAGCTCGTGCCCCTCGAGGGCGCTGAAGAGGAGCAGCCGCATCAGGGTGCTGTCCTCCATCATCCGCTGGAGGAGGCTCCGGGCCACGGCCGAGAAAACCCCGGAATCATCCGAGACCGCCGCGGCCGCAGCCGCCCGCTCGAGGACCTCTTCGGTGTGCGCCTTGCAATCGATGATGGCCGAGTAAAGCGCTTCCTTGGTGGGGAAGTACTTGAAGAGCAAAGCCTCGCTCACCCCCACTGCTTCGGTGATCTCTCGGGTCGTGGTGCCCCGGAATCCCCGCTCCGCGAACAGACCGGCAGCGGTCTGGATGATCTGGTTTCGGCGTTCGTCTCCAGGCATCCGCTCGGACATGGTCACTCCTGGTAAGTTAGTGGTCACAAACATAGCGGTCCCTTACTCTTCTGTCAACGGATTCGTGGCCGCGGATGTGTCCCTTCCAAGAGCCCGGCGCGGTCATTGTAGTCAGTGGAGAAGAAGGCTGCGGCCGCGTCTTCCTCGCCTCCAAGGGACAGCGGTATTGCTCCAGGGAGCACAGTGTAAAAGCCAGCTATCTTCGCTGGAAAGAGCGAGGATTCCCCCGCGGCACAGGCCGCAAGCGCCGCCTTAAGGATCAAACTGAGTCGCGCTGAAGACTTTTGCGATCTTTGCCGGCCTTGCATTCGAGCTCATCGGGGCCTGGCTCTTCATGAAAGGAGAGCTCGTGGTGACCGCCGCCCTAAAGACGAACCTGAAGGCGTTTCTTCAGGCGATCCAAGTCACCAGGGAACCGACTCGGGTGGCCAGGCGGGCGGTCAAGAAAAAGCTGGGGGGGCGTGAGGGGGGCACGGACCAGTCTGCCCACGGAGGTCGAGGAGGGGTTTTCGATTCCTCTTGAAGGTCGGACAGCCTCGTGGCATCATCCGGCTGCTGTGGCGCGCGGTCCGGCGGCTGGTAGATATTGATACTGCTCGTGCTGGCCACAAGCATGGTCCAACTGAAAGTCATCGGTGAGTAGAGGCGATGGTCACGAAAGGATTCCCCTGGACTTGTCCATTCTGTAACCGAGATACAACCATCGTGCCGTCAAACTCTCACCATGACCAAAGCTGGCTTACTATCGAAAACATCCATGGCGCAATGAAAGTGGACATAGATATGATCGTCTGCCCGAATCCTGAGTGCAGGCAATTCACTTTAACTGTGGCCTTGTCCCGGGCGCATCAATACAAAGCCGGTGGTATAACTTCACTCGGAGATCCCTTCAAGCGATGGCGGTTAATTCCGCCATCAGCAGCAAAGGTGTTTCCTGACTATGTGCCAAAGCCTATTATTGATGATTATCAGGAAGCCTGTCTAATCAAGGACCTGAGCCCGAAATCCGCGGCCACGCTCGCACGTCGATGCCTCCAGGGGATGATCAGAAACTATCACGGGATTAAGAGGAAACGATTGCTCGACGAAATTAACGAGCTTAAGGGTCGGGTCGATTCCTTGACGTGGCAAGCGATCGACGCAGTGCGCAGCGTTGGAAATATCGGTGCCCACATGGAGCAGGACATCAACCTCATCGTTGAGGTGGAGCCAGACGAGGCCGCCCAACTCATCCATCTTATCGAGATCCTTGTCCGTGACTGGTATATTACTCGTCACGAACGCGAAGAAAGGCTCAAGTCTATCGTGGCAGTTGGAGAAGCAAAAGAGCAGGATAGGAGCCAGCATGCGGAAAAGGAAGGGGCGGTTGAGGTAGATGTTGGTGGCCAAAATGGTGAAGGCTAGCCGATCTGTGGGCATCCCGCGTGGCCTGATCCGGCTGCTGTGGCGCGAAGTCCGGCGGCTGGTGAAGATTCAAGGAAGATAAATCCAAGAACGTATGGAGGGCCTGGTATATGGCTAAGGTTGATCCAGAGGAAGTCAGGAAGCTGATCGCGCGCTTAGGGGAAGTGCTGGACCACCTTCCACCTTCGGACCTTATGGAACGTTTCATTCGGGCGGTCGAGCAATGTCCCCCGGCTGATCTGATGAGCCGGTTCGCCGCGGCCGTGCAGGAGTGCCCCAACATCGATGAGATGAACAGCTTTGCGAGGGCGGTACGGGAGTGTCCTAACATTGACGATATGAATCGCTTCGTCAGGGCAGTGAGGGAGTATCGCGAAACCCGCTAAATGAGCCAGGCATCTCCAACGGCCTGGTCCGCCTGATGCGGCGTGCGGTCTGGCGGTTCGTCATGTAGGGAGGGCGGACTGGCAATGGGGCACGATTATTGCTAGACTATAATTGCTGTGGTTTTCCCGGCCAAGCATAGTCCGTCCTTATGTGATTTCAGGGTCTTAGCCGCGTAAATGACGAGCGCAAGGGTGATGCTTATGCCCGAGGGCGAGGGCATCCGTAGCCACATTGTCCCTGTACTGATGGCGGCGCTTGTTTGCGATGCGGCCGTCATGAACCCGGCCGATGGGAAAAAGAACCTGATAGGGATCTTCGATACAATATTGGTTAGCCAATTTCCCACGCAGCGACCGGTGTCCGTCTATTTCAAGGTGACTGACGCCCAGGGGAACTACGACTTCGAAATTCGCTATGTGGAAGTTAGGACGGGCGAGGTGTTGGCGCAGGGCAATGGAAGCATGTCATTGAAAGATCGGCTGAAATCTTCAGATTTCTTTTTCCCGTTCCCTCCTCTTCCGATCCCTCGGGAGGGTCGTTATGAATTTCAGCTGTGGGCCAACGGGGTCTTCATCGGAAGCACCTTTCTCGATGCTATTCCGAGACTGCAGGCTTGAATGGAGTGGCTGCCATGATCACGCTGCCATTTGACGTACAGCACGAAGTCGAGTTGAAATCGCGCGACGAGGCAAAAGCACAAGAGCAGGGCATTCAGGATGTTCGTCTGTCTCACCTGGTCTCAACAGAATTGCTCGCTCTCTTTCCGATCGTCACACACACACCGTCAGAGATCTTGCTGGGTTACCTTCGTGATGGGCGCCTTCGGGTAGTCTCGCCCTTTAAGGTGAGGTTCGTTAAGGACGGTGATCAGGTTATTGCCGAAGCAGAAGAAATCAACGAGTTCGGGTTTGGCAGTAATGCCTATGAGGCTCTGTTAGACCTGCAGCGTGCGATCGCTGAGCTGTACTTTGCCCTGTTAGAAGAGCAAGATCGCCTGGGCTCAGACCTTGAAGAAGTATGGCGAGCGCTGCAGCAGAAATTAAAGCTCCTGAAGTGACGATCAAGGCGAAGCAGTTCGATCGGCTCGTTGAGAAGCTCGGTCTCCAGACACGCGGCGGAGGAGATCTATTCGCCTGGTTCGAATATGAGGGGAGGATCATCACCAGGACACGTCGCTCTCATGGTTCTGGCGACCTCCCAATGCAACACAGCATCCGCCAGCAACTCAAGCTCAACGACGAGGAATTTCGAGCAGCCATCGATTGCAGCCTTACCCGACAAGTCTATATTGAGATCCTCCGCAGGAAGGGCCTGATTTAGAGATAAACTCGTCGTATCGATCGACTTTCTCTTGGCACGCCTTGCCTTTATGGTGATCTACCCCACAACAACTGAATGCACGGTCAGGCTGACATATGGCCATGCGAATCGTGCCTGGCTCTGACAATGTCGCGATGACCGACCCGCCAGCTTGAGCGGAGACGGCCAAGATCGAGGTCGTGCTGACTATACGCCTCCACTGGGTGGTCAGCCAGAGGCTCCAGCATAGGACCTCGATGACCTTAAGGCCGAAGCGACCACACCAGCCGAAGCGGATCTCGACTGACTGGGGATCCCGATGGCCTGGACCCATGCTCTCCCTGTCGCATTGGCCCATGTCGCAGTGCATCAACACAGTCAGGAGTGGGGTCGACATGGCCCAATGCGAACCACGAGGCGTAAAAAAATTTACCGTTGGGCCTCAGCCCTTTCGCTATAGAGAGTTACAGCTTCACGCGCGGTTTTGCGTTTAAACGGTACTTCGCACATCCCCTCTGCTCGCGCCAGAATGCCAAGGAGCCCAACAACGACAATATATTAAGGCTCATTAGGCGCCTCTCGATCCCATCCAGACCCTCCCCATAAGGCCAATTTCGGCTTGTTTTTCTGTTGCGAAGTACCGTAGAATCGGCCCGCCGAAATCGCCAGCGCCGCTTTTATTTACCGATATTTCCCCTCAAAACCCACCAGCGCCCGCGAATAACCGGTACTATAAACGGAGACAGCGGATCGTCTGGGTACACGAGAACAGGAGGCAGAGTTGGATCGATGGCGAGGGCGCTATCGAGGAAGGCTATCGCCCCATCACGCTGAGCGGCGGTAATGCTGAAGGGGGAAGGGACCGACCAGGGCAATCGCTCCAGCGAGGCTGGCGCGGATCTGCAAGGGGTTGAGAACAGGGCGGAGCACTACGGGGTGGAAGGATGGGATGGGCCTGCATCGCCCTGCGCCGGTATCGTTCCGCGGAACCGGTCCACGACACTCCCGATCAGGGCTCCCTCTGATGGCCGGAGATCAACGAATTGCACCCCCATCCCCTTGTGAACTGTCGCCTCTGGCTCCCCTTGCCTGGCCCAGACTACCCGCGAGAGGACCCACATCGCCTCCGACAAGCTCGGAAGCCGAAAGTGGAGCAGAACCTCGGCTCCCGGCTGGGCAGGACGGACGGTTGCGATGAACATCCCGCCGCGGCTCAGGTCAAGGCACGTGCCGCGCCCTGTCGCCCCAGCCTGGACGTACTCGACACCGAAGCGGACCGGGACTCGGAGATGGGCCTGTCGTTCGGCATGCCCCACCCACCGGCGCACCACGGTCGAATCCACCGGTTGCGAGAAGGCCACGCCATGGGGGATCGCCGTCCCCCGGTGGGTGGGAATATCGTGATCGGCCCACACGACAACTCCGCGCACGGGCTCCTCCTGCGGGAGCTGCGTCAGCACCGGGGTCGTGACAGGAATAGCTTCCGCGAGCAAAAGCATGAGGCCGCCGGCGCCGACATAGCGGGTCTTGCCCGAGAGCGGAGGCCGGCACAGTCGCCCCGAGGACATGGGAGTGCACTGGACGGAGACATAGGCCTCGAAACGCGGATACCGGCGCTGCATGGTACGGGCAGACATACGACCCCCCCCAAAAAAGGGATGCAAGGGGAAGACCGAGCAAGGAGTGTACCAGGGGGGATACAAGCTAACCCATTGAAATACATAGCGACCTGAGGGAATCAGTGACTACGATGCAGGGCCTTTCACCCCAGGGGGAGGGGCCGGATGTGACCTCAGTCCAGGAAGGGGCCAAGAGGAGGTGGGGGAGGAGGTGCCGGAAGGCTCTTAGAGGACAGAGGGAATGCGCTCCTGCCGGCGCCTTCCACGGGCGACGAACTCGGTGATCAGGTCGGCGTCCGATGGGGAGAGGTCGAGGAAGCGGATCCCCATGCCCGGGGGAAAGGCATTTTGGTCAGAGTAGGGATTGCGCCAAACCACGCGTCCCCGTACCGTGATCTCACGCCAGGTCCCCGGGAGACGAAAGTGTAGAAGGATCTCCTCTCCAGGGAGCGCAGGCTTGGCCGGGGAGAGACAGAGGCCAGCCCGGCTGATGTTCAGACAGAAGGCGCCCGTCGAGAACTCCGGGCCGAAACAATCGACTCGGAACTTCGACTCGACCCGAGGCGCCACGTCAACCGCTCTCTCGGAAATCCGCTCGAGCACAATCGTTTCTACAACGCCTCGGTCGAGGGGACGCATCAGGACTACCCCGTGCGGGACGAGAGACCCGCCCAGCAGGGTCGCCCTGGGGTGACCGATCCAGACGATCCGTCCGCTCATCTCGAGTGCGCCGCCGCCTGTCCCGAGGCAGAGATGGACCGGAGAATCGGTGGGCAAGGGCTCTGGGAGGAGAACCTGCAGACCTTCCCTCCCCAAATCCTTCGCCTTCCCAGGAATCTCCACACTGCCCTGAAGGGTCGGCCGGCGACAGGAAAGGGGCAGATACACGTCAAAACGCGGGTACCTCCGGCAACGCACTGTCTCATTCCAAAGCTCGTGCATTCTACGTCCCTCTGCTGTGAAAATGGTTCTTTTCCAGCCACTTGCATAATCAATGCCATAATTTCAGATGAGGGGATATGCTGGAATCTATCGGATATTTGGGCTTTTTCTGAACTAGCAGTCAGGAACGAGGAGGACAAGGATCCGGGCATTTTGCCGATTCCGAGCCCTCTACGACACGATCGACACTAACCTGGCTGGCCGGTGGCCTGGCAAATCTTCTTGATGTCATCCCAGTCGTAACTCGGAAGGAGCTTGACTGTCCTGCCCCCTGTCTGTGCCGCCAGTGATCGCAGCCTCACGATGCGATCCCCTGAACTCGGATGAGTGGACAGGTATTTCAAAAACCCCGGCAGCTCCCCTTCTTCTTTTCTGAGCATCTCGAAAAATGTGATCATCCCCACTGGATCGATCCCAGCCGCGATGAGCATGCGCATCCCTTTGGCGTCCGCCTCCTCCTCGACCCGGCGGCTATATTGCAACGCCCCAAGGATGCGGGCGCCTTCCAGCCCAAAGGTCATCGCACCGCTGGGATCCCCCCCACTCAGGGCGGCCACAAGGAGCCCCGTTGATGCGTGCTGGAGCAACATGCGTGTCGTATGGCGCTGGAGAACGTGCTGGAGTTCGTGGGCGAGCACACCGGCCAACTCTTCAGGGGTTTCGGTCCGCTCCAGGAGGCCCTGGAGGACCACGATGTAGCCCCCGGGGGCAGCAAACGCGTTGACAGTGGGGTCGTCAACCACCACGACCCGAAACGTATACGGGGAATCCGGGAGAGGGTTCGTCAAAGTTTTGACGATATCGTCGATCGCCCGGGAGCGAGTTCGGTCCGTGCATTGCTTCGCCGGCGGTGCCAGCTCTTGGACGACAGCTTTCCCAAGCTGCTCTTCCCACGAGACGGGAACCCGACTCGCCACAATCGCGGCCATCGCCGGGATCCCCCACAGATAGAGGACCGCCGTGATCCCAATGGCAGCGAGGGCCGCGAGCAAGGTCAGGGCAGCTCGCCTCCTTCGCTGACCAGGATTGTGGAAACGCGTTGCCAGCTCAGGAGCCATACAGTGCAGGGCAATCAGGAACGCGTTGTCCGAGACGAGCAGCACTTCCGGGAGGTCGCCGCCCTTTTCCAGGCGCACCTGTTCTCCCGTGTAAAAGCCCTGGGTCTGGTGGATCTCGCCGTATGGCCACCAGAGTGTCGCGCCGCTCTCGGTGGTGAGCTCAAGGCCACTACGCATCAGACGGACCGTTACGCGCTGGCGCGCAGCCGTCCGGCCGTCCAGGTAGTACCCGCCCCAATCAGTCTGCATTGAGATCGCTCGTGTGGTACACGCGCCCTCTACCCTTCACCTCGTATCGCACGGCTGGCGAAGGGCACGGGTTGACCAAAGCGGCGCTGTGCAGCAGAGAAACCTAGACCGGCGCTAAACGAAGTCGAATCCAAAGTCCAGATCCAAAAAGCTCGCGAGCCCCTCCCCCGTGGTGGAGGCCACCTGGGCTTCCTGCTGAATGTCTGCGAGATCCAGCGGGCCTTCAAGGGTCAGATGCTGGGAAATGAAGTGAGCGTTTCGGACGATGACCCACGGTCGGCCCAGCCCCAGAGTCACGATCAACAGGAGCAGATTCCCCAGGTGCAGCAAAAGGAGACGCCCACCCGTAACCGTTGAGCGGAATCTGGCGCCGCCAAAGGATGTGTGCTCCCAGAAGTACCGCTGCTTCTGGGCCAGGAACCAAAACCAATACAGACCCAGTGTTGGCAGATACAGCAGGTACGCCAGGACAAAGCCTCGGAACAGGTCTCGCCCGCGCCCGTCGAAGTCAAATTTCCGGTTGCCAAAGTAGGTGCGAGACACCATGAAGGCATGTTGCTGGGTCACAAAGAACGGGTAGTACAGGCCCAGGGAAATCATGGTGAGGAACGCCCCCCGCAGGAAGAGCTTGACAAACTCCAGAAACTCACCCCGGAAGGAGAACCGGATTCCGCGCCACGAGATCCGGCTCAGGCGATAGCGGCGCGTCCCCACCATGGCGAGGGGGACAAACACGAAGATCATGCCCGCGGCTAGGAGCGTGATCAGGACTTCAATCACCTCTCCCGCATTCAACAGGCTGGGCAGGAACATCAGCAAACGGAGGCCGCCGAGGATCAGTGCCGCCTTCAGAAATCCGATCAGCAGCTCCTTGCCCGTCCCGTGGTACGCAAGGCGATCACCTGTGAACTCAGTCTGACTCAGGAGATAACTGCGGACCTTCGCCTTCCCCCAGAAGTAATAGACACCGAATGTGACAATCGTCAGGAAGATGTTGACGATGTAAATGCCGAAGAGCGAGCCACCCGTACCATGGAAGAACAGCCGACGGACCTGACCCCCATCTGCTGTGGCCTCTTGGGGGTTCCACATCATGGTCTCGGCCAACGATTCCGTCGTCACCGAGGGGGAGGCGTCTGGGCTCACACCCTCACTTTGAGGGAATTGCCGTATGGTGCCTACGGCCGGGCCCACGCCAGCGGCCCCGCAGGATTTGCACGCGGGACCAGACATCTGCACCAAGCCGCAGGAAGGACACTTCATGCTCACCAGCACCATGGGCTCATCCTCCGACGCTCTGCCCCTGTCCCCCGGGTGATTCTTGCCCCATCTCCCCTCCCTCGAGAAGGCTCGAACGCAGTGTGCTCAGCGCGGGTGGGATGATCACTGCCGGCCCCTCGTGCGCCCTGGCCTGAGAGTTTCGCTTGCAAATTTCGGTCCATGCTCGCGGGCGCCCGAGGGATCACCCGTCGGCCTCGTAGCGCAGGACGATTTGGAGGACGATGACGCGCAGGAGCACCCGAAAGACACGGGGAGAATTCCCCGGCGAGAATTCTCCCCGTGAAGCGACTGGTGGAGGCGGCGGGAGTCGAACCCGCGTCCGAAGATAGGCCCATAGAAGCTTCTACATGCATAGCCGGTGTTTTGCATCTCGCCTCACGCCACCCCCGCCGGCAGGGTCGGCGTTCGGCCAGCCCGTGCGTTCTCGCCCCCCGTTCCCGGGCCAGTCCGGGGGACCAGCCTGCCTGTATGACGTCCATCCCCACCCGACAGACAAGGCAGGGTGGACGTGACTGCTAGTTAGGCAGCCAGTGCCAGTTCGTGGTTGGCAGTTGTTGGTTTCCCATCTGTTTTACGAGGGAGATGGGACCTCGGCATGCCACCTCTACCAACCCGATCCCCGTCGAAACCACGCGCCCCCTTTCGTTGATGGTTCACGGTTCATAGTTCATGGTTCAAAGTTCAAGGCCCGTCACGATTCCACACCATGAACTATGAACCCTGAACTATGAACGGTGAGCCCTCTTCAGGGCTTCGGCGATCTCCCGCTCCTGGGTCCGCCGCTTGAGGTCTTCCCGCTTGTCGTACTGGCGCTTCCCGCGGGCGAGGGCCACCTCGATCTTAACCCGGCGATTCCGCAAGGTGAAGGCCAGCGGCACCAGGGTCAACCCCTTCTGCTTCACCTTGCCGATGAGCCGCCGGATCTCCTCCTTGTGCATCAGGAGCTTCCGGCGGCGGAGCGGCTCGTGGTTAAAGCGATTGGCCGGGGTGTAGGGGCTGATGTGACAGTTGAAGAGGAAGACCTCTCCCCCCGCAACCACCGCGTAACTGTCCTTCAAGTTTGCCCGGCCTTCCCGCAGGGACTTCACCTCGGAGCCTCGGAGCTCTATCCCCGCCTCGAAGGTCTCCTCCAGGTGATACTCGTGCCGCGCCTTGCGATTCGTGCAGAGGACCCTGCTCGCCCTTTCCGCCACACCTTCCAGTATAGACAAAAACAGGGCAGGTCACAAGGCCGATTGGCTTTCTCCACTATCGCGACGCACGGGCCGAGGCTGCGAGCACCCAGGTGCCGGGCAGCCCGCGAATCCGTTGATCCAGGGAGACCCGCCCCCCTGCGGCCAGTCGCCCAAGGGCCCCCGCGAGGATCTCGCGGGACAGTCCAAAGAGCCGCTCCATGCGGTGAGAGCCCGCATAGAGCACCGCACTGAGGTGCCGGTCAACGATCTGGTCGACCGCTTGAGCCTGGCTGAGACCTTCAGCGGTCCTGACCGCCGCGGGAAGCCAGTTGTCGAGAAGATCCCATCGGTAGTAAAAGCGGGGCTCGTACACCGCTTCCACCTTGACGATCCAGAGCCGCCGCTGCAGCTCCGTGATCGCCCCTTCGAAGGTTCGGGTCGCCGTGCTCGCCTCGAGGCCGGCTCGGCGACGGAGGGCGGGGGTCGCCAGAGGTGATTCCTCGAGGAGGGCCTCGAGGATGCGAGCTGCTGCGCGGCTCAGGAGGCCGCTGCGGTAATCCAGCAGGAAATCGCCGCTCCGTCTGCCCTCACGGATGAGGGCGATAAAGGCGGGCAACAGGTCGAGGGCCACCAGGGTGGGACGTCCCTGGATGAGCTTCCCGTAGTAGGCAAGCCGCTTCTCGGGCAGGACATCCTTCAGCTCCCAGGCGAGGAGGACCGCAGGATCATGGTGGGTATGGCGGGGCCACCGCGGATGGCGCTTGCCGCAGACTGCCGTCCACAGGCAGGGGAAGTCGGTCCCGAACCGCGAGAAGGTGAAGCAGGCTCCCACCTGGTTCACAAAGGCCAGGGCACTCCGCTGCCCCCGGACTCGGAATTGAGGTCGGCGCCGCAACGTCCGGTCCCGCAGGCCTTCGAGCTGGACGCGCGAGACGTCGGGCGGGCGCCGCTCCCGCCCCACATCTTACCCCCGTGTCCGAAGCAGGTCCCGGAGCTCCCGGGCCAGGACCTCGACCGTCCCCCGCGTCCCGCCCGTCAGCTTGCTCCGCCACTCCCCCTCGGTCTCAAACCGCCGGTCCCCCATCCGCTCTCCCCAGACCGCCACCACCTGGCGCAGCCCGTGGGCGTCGGCCGGGTCTCCCTTCAGCTCGCTTGCCGCCGCCCTGACGTCCGGGGAGACCCGGATGAAGGCGCGAAGGGCCGTCCCCGTCTTGATGCTGTACTTGCGGCCGGCCCAGGCCTGAGGGAAGGTGTGGGCAATGGCCTTGAAGTAGTTGAGGAAAAAGCGTTTGGCCTGTCCCCGGAAGTCGCGCGCCTTTGCCCCTCCCCCGATCTTCTCCACGGCCTCGAACAGATCCACCATCTCCTCGGCCATGGGGGCCTGGGAGACCCGCCCACGACCGACCCCCAGGATCCGGATCTCTCCCCTGAGTGGGGAAGACCCGTCCTCGTTGAGGGAACGGATGGCGTCGTGAGCCACCGCCTGACGCTCGTCGGTGTACAGCCGGCGTCCGGCGAGACTGATCAGGTGGGAGGGATTGAGACGGGTGTGTTTCGCGTTGATCGTTACGAAGAGCTCCACCACCTGGCGATCGTCCAGGGAATCAAAGAGGACGGCCGGGACCGAGATGCCCTTCAGGTCCCCTCCGGCCGACGCCACGTGTAGCGCCAACAGGCGGTGTTGCCCGTCCAGGGCGCGCAGGATCCCCGGTTCCTCGGGGATCTGCAGGACTCCCAGGTGGGGATTGCCCCCGGCCGGCGTGAAGTGCAGACGACGCTCGGCGATCATGATGACGGCCCCGGGAATCGCGGGCAAATTCCCCGCCTCTCGGCACTCCTGATAGTAGCGCAGAAGCTCATCGATCTTCTTGCGGATGACCGGCCGCTGGAAGGCCGCCTCGCTCTGGGCGATCCGGCGCTCAAGGAGCTCCCAGTTCACCCGAGACCGGAAGGACCGCCGCCTTTTGGTCTCCTTGGCTGGGGCGGCCCCGGTGTACCCAAGGACCTCAAAGCGGACCAGACGGTCCACATCGCTTGCGGAGAACGTGGCCTGGTAGAACTCGACGCCGAACTGCCGAACCCGGTGTCCCGGCACCGTAATCATTGCTGCCTTCCTCCCCTGAACTCGACGCCGCCTTCGAGGAACGATCCTCCCCCTAGAGGGATTCCGTCCGCGCAGATGTGATCAACGCCTGGCAGCACAAAAGGGAACGCCGACCCCCTCACGGGGCTGGCGCCCGCCTCGGAGTGGGATCCCGGAGGAGCCCCCGCTCCATGGCCGCCCCCATCACTCCTGAGGCCCTCGGGTCGGGTGCCACCGGAGGTTCGGTTCGCGGGCCGCCTTGACCTCATTCATCCGTCCGACCTTGGGGAAGTAGGGAGCGCGCCGGACCCGCTCGGGGTCCTCGATCGCCTCTCTGGCGATCGCGCGCATGGCCGCGATGAACCGATCCAGGGTCTCCCTGCTCTCGGTCTCGGTTGGCTCAATCATCATCGCCCCCTTGACGATCAAGGGGAAGTAGATGGTGGGGGGATGGAATCCGTAATCCATGAGCCGCTTGGCGATATCGAAGGTGTGGACGTCGTTCCGCGACTGCCAGGCGTCGGAGAAGACACACTCGTGCTTGCAGGGCTTATCGTAGGGGAGGTGATAGGTCCCCTTCAAGCCCGCCTGGATATAGTTGGCGTTGACCACGGCGGTCTCGGCCACACGCCGGAGCCCCTCCGGGCCCAGGCTTCGGATATAGGCATAGGCCCGCACCAGGGCCCCGGTATTGCCGAAGAAGCTGCGGACCTTGCCGATGCTCTTGGGGAGATCCCAGTTGAGCCGGAACTTGCCGCGGCGCTTCTCCGCCACGGGGACCGGCATGAAGGGGGCCAGGTGCTTCTTGAGGCCAACCGGACCGGCCCCCGGCCCCCCGCCGCCGTGGGGGACGGAAAAGGTCTTGTGCAGGTTCATCTGGATCACGTCGATCCCCATGTCCCCAGGTCGGGCGATACCCAGGAGGGCATTCAAGTTGGCCCCGTCACAGTAGACCTGCCCCCCCTTGCGATGGACGACCCGGGCAATGTCGGCGATCTCGGCCTCGAAGAGCCCAAGGGTATTTGGATTCGTGACCATGATCGCCGCCACCTCCTCATCCATGACCTCCTCGACCACCTTCGCTTCCACGTAGCCGTTCGGCCCCGACTTGAGCTGGACCACCTCATAGCCACAGATCGCCGAGGAGGCCGGGTTGGTCCCGTGGGCCGAGTCGGGCACCAGGACCTTCCGGCGCGGATTGCCCCTCGAGGCCAGGTAGGCCCGAATCATGAGGAGGCCAGTGAGCTCCCCCTGCGCCCCGGCCGCGGGCTGCAGGGAGACCCGGTCCATCCCCACGATCTCGGCGAGGTCCCGCTCCAGTTCCCATAAGAGGGCCAGAATCCCCTGGCTCAGCCTGTCGGGCTGGTAGGGATGGGCCCGGGCGAAGCCGGGCATCCGCACGATGTCTTCGTGCACCTTGGGATTGTACTTCATGGTGCAGGAGCCGAGGGGATAGAAACCCAGGTCGACGGCGTAGTTCCACTGGGAGAGGCGGGTGAAGTGTCGCACCACATCCACCTCCGCAAGCTCGGGAAAGCCTGGCAAGTCCTCCCGGAGGAGGTGGCGGGGGACAAGGATTTCCGGCTCGACCGCCGGGACGTCGGAGGCCGGCAGGGAGTACCCGACGCGGCCCGGAGAGCCTTGCTCGAAGAGGAGGGGCTCGTTGAAGCTGAGGCCCCGACTACCGATCTCCTCGGCCCGGCCGCGGGGATGTGCATTCGTCATCGGATCTGCTCCAGCCCGTCGGCAAGGGCCTGGATGTCCGCTCGGGTGTTCCGCTCCGTGGTGCAAATGAGCAACCCCCGCTTCAGCTCCGGGTAGAGGCGCCCCAGCGGGAGCCCCGCCAGGATCTTGCGCCGCTCAAGCGCCCGGCACACCCCTTCGACGTCGCGCCCACCCAAGTCGAGGACGAACTCGTTGAAGGTCGGTCCCGTGAAGGCCAAACGGCATCCTGGGATCGCGGCAAGCCGTTCCTTGGCGTAGGCCGCCTTCCGCAGGTTCAACACGGCCAGCTCACGGGTCCCCTGCCGCCCCAAGAGGCTCAGGGTAATGGTGGCGAGCAACGCGCAGAGCCCCTCGTTCGTGCAGATGTTCGAGGTCGCCTTCTCCCGGCGGATGTGCTGCTCGCGCGTCGACAGGGTGAGGACAAAGCCGCGACGGCCCTCCCCATCGACGGTCACCCCCACGATGCGCCCCGGCATGTTGCGCAGGAAGCGCTCTCTAGTGGCGAAGAAGCCGAGGTACGGCCCTCCATAGTTCAGGGCGTTGCCGAAGGCCTGCCCCTCCCCCACCACGATATCGGCGTCAAATGCCCCCGGCGGCTTCAGGATTCCGAGGGAGACCGGCTCGGCCACGGCAGCGATCAGGAGCCCTCCCTGCCGGTGGATCACCTCCTCCACGGGGCCCAGGTCCTCGATCACGCCAAAGAAGTTTGGGCTCTGGATGGCGACACAGGCGGTTGCATCGGTCACGGATGTGGCCAGGGCCCCGGAGTCGGTGGCCCCGTCCGAACCCACCGGGATCTCCACCAGGTCAAGCCCGAGACATCGCCCGTAGGTCTGTACCACCTGCCGGTACTCGGGGTGAACGGCCCGTGACAGGAGCACCCGCTTCCGATCGGTGACCCGGAGCGCCATCAGGACCGCTTCGGCCAGGGCCGAGCCCCCCTCGTAGAGGGAGGCGTTGGCGATCTCCATCCCGGTCAACTGGCAGACGAGGGTCTGGTACTCATAGATGGCCTGCAGCGTCCCCTGGGAGATTTCGGGCTGGTACGGAGTGTAGGCGGTGTAAAACTCTCCCCGGAACGCCAGATGGGCGACCGCCGCGGGGACGATATGGTGATAGGCCCCGGCCCCCAGGAAAGATCGGTAGCTGTCCACATGGGCGTTTTGCTCGGCGAGGCCCCGGAGGTGGGTGAGCAGATCGGGCTCCGACTGCGCCGAGGGGACGGCATGGGGTCGCTTGAGTCGCAGGGTCTCCGGAATGTCAGCGAACAGGTCCTCCACCGACCCGACTCCGATCGCCTCGAGCATGGTCTGACGATCGGCATCCGTGTTGGGAATGTAACGCATCAGTGCCCCTCTGCACGGAGATAGGCCTGGTAGGCTTGCGCATCCAGGAGACCTTCCACCTCCTGGGGGGCCGTCAGCTTGAGGACGATCATCCAGCCCGCACCGTACGGGTCCCGGTTGATCGTCTCCGGCTGGCCCTCGAGCGCGCTGTTCACCTCGATGACCTCGCCGGGCGCCGGGGTGAACAGGTCCGAGACGGCCTTCACCGACTCCACCACCCCGAAGGCCTCCATTGCCCGGAGCTGCCGCCCGACCTTGGGCAGCTCGACGAAGACGACATCCCCGAGCTGCTCCTGGGCGTACTCGGTGATCCCCACGCGCCCCCGATCCCCCTCGACCTGAATCCATTCATGCTCCCTGGTGTATCGCCGGTCAACCGGTACACTCATGGACGCCTCCCCCGGACGTTCACCGCTTGCGTTGATAGAAGGGCGTTGGGACCACCCGGGCCGGCACGGGGACCTCCCGGATCAGGATCTCGAATTCGGTTCCGACGGCTGTGTGTTCGATGGCGAGATAGGCCAGCCCGATGTTCTTCCCAAGCGTCGGCGAGGGGCCACCGCTGGTCACCTCCCCGATCGGCCGTCCCCCCTTGACCGCCCGGTAATGGGGACGGGCGATCCCCCGCCCCACGACCTCGAACCCGACCAACTTCCGCCTCAGGCCGGTCTCCCGCTGACGGATCAGGGCTTCCCGACCGATGAAATCCCCCTTGTCGAATTTCACCACCCATCCCAGGTCGGCCTCGAGCACCGTGTGCTGATCGTCAATGTCGTTGCCGTACAGCGCCATCCTCGCTTCGAGACGAAGGGTGTCTCGCGCCCCGAGGCCAACGGGCAGGAGCCCGGCCCTGGACCCCGCCTCCAGGAGCCCGGTCCACACCTGTTCGCCCCGGTGAGCAGGCAGGTACAGCTCAAAGCCATCCTCCCCCGTGTACCCGGTCCGCGACACCACAGCCGATACCCCGAGGACCTCCCCCGACGTGAACCGGTAATACTTGATGGCATCCAAGGGAAACGTGGTCAACGGCTGTAGGATCGCCTGCGCCCGAGGCCCCTGCAGGGCGAGCAAGACGGTCTCCGCACTCATATCGCGGAACTCGACCTGGCCCTTGAGGTGATCGCGGATCCAGTCCGCGTCCTTGGCGATGTTCGCGGCGTTCACGGTCACCATGAAGTGCTCCTCGGCGAGCCGGTACACCGTCAGGTCGTCTACAAAGGTCCCCCGCTCGGTACAGAGGGCTGAGTAGGTGACGCGGCCGACCGGCATGGTGGCCACATCGTTGGTCACCAGCCACTGCAACGCCCCCACCGCCCCGGGGCCGCAGAGCTCGAATTCTCCCATATGGCTGACATCAAAGAGGCCGGCGCGCCCCCGGACCGCCCGGTGCTCCTCGAGAATACTGGTGTACTGGACGGGCATCTCCCATCCGCCGAAGGGCACCATTCGCGCCCCAAGGCGGCAATGGGCAGCATGTAAGGGAGTCCGCTGGAGAGTGGCTCTGGCGTCGGACATCGGCCTGACGGTTCAACCTTCTTTCCCGAATACGGGACCTGGAAACGAGGAGCCACACAGGTGGAAAGCGACGCTGGTGGGCGTCGCGTCGCGACGGTTATGTTCGAATATCGCCCCGGCTTTGTCAAGGCCAAAGGGCGCGCAAGCGGGTGCGGAGCGAGGCCCGTACCCGGCCGCCAGCGGGTGTCTTTCTGGGAGGGGAGGAGGTCCACCAAAGGGCTTACGGAAGCCCGCAATCAGTGGAAGAAGACTCGCCGGGTTCCCGCGGAACCCTGCCCGGGCTGGGCCGTGAGCCAAAGATAGCCGTTCCCACCCGGACCATGGTTGCCCCCTCCTCTACCGCGATGGGGAAGTCTTGACTCATCCCCATGGACAGGTGGTGGAGGGGGAGTTCCGGAAATCGCCGCTTCATGTCCTCGCGCAGCCGACGGAGTCGCCGGAAGAAGGGACGGCTGCCCTCCGGGTCGGGATGGTAGGGAGGGAGCGCCATCAACCCCTCCACCCGAAGGGCCGGCAGCCCCTGGAGCCCCTCCAGCAGGCCAGCTAAACCGTCAGGACCGGTCCCCCCTTTGCTCATCTCACCGCCGAGATTG
Source organism: Methylomirabilales bacterium (SeqCode) (assembly GCA_046758405.1). Taxonomy (GTDB): domain Bacteria; phylum Methylomirabilota; class Methylomirabilia; order Methylomirabilales; family CSP1-5; genus JBHIAD01. The sequence goes on along the minus strand of JBHIAD010000004.1, from coordinate 2,878 downwards.
ACCTCCACCAGGCAGCGGAGCACCTTGCCCTGAGCCTTGGCGTATCGATCCAGGGTTTGGGCGAGCTTCAGGGAGTCCACGGAGTGGATCAGGTCAAAGAGACGAACGGCCACCTTGGCCTTGTTGCTTTGCAAGCGCCCCACCAGGTGCCAGCGCGCCATGGACCCCAGGGCTTCGATCTTGGCCTGGGCCTCCTGCACCCGACTCTCGCCGAGATCGGTGATCCCGGCTTCCACGGCTTGCCGGGACACCTCAGCAGGGAAGGTCTTCGCCACGGCGATCAGGCAGACCTCCTCGCCCCGCCGGCCCGCGCGCTCCGCCGCCTGGGCGATGGCCTCGCGGACTCGATCGATCCGGGCCTTGAGAGAATCGAGGGTCATCGCCTGTCACCGTAACAAAGGGCCTTCAGGGTGTCAATCCATCGGAGGCCGATGGAGCGACCACCCCTCCGTCGAGCGTCCAAAGCTGGGTGCTGACCCCGGCCGGAGGCTGGGGTGCTTCGGGCGGTTGACCAGGCCCCGAGCCTGTGGTAGAGAGACGATGGCCAAGGGGGAACATGGATGTTCAAAGATCAGGTGGTCCTGGTCACCGGTGCCAGCAGCGGAATCGGTCGCGCCATCGCGGCCCGCTTCGGCTCGTCGGGCGCCGCCGTCGCCGTGAACTACCTGAACAATGCTGCTGGAGCCGAAGAAACGGCCCGGGAGATCCAGGCGGCGGGTGGGCGCGCCCTGGTGCTGCAGGCGGATGTTGCAGAGACCGAGGCGGTTCGCCGAATGGTCGCTCAAACCGAAGAGGCCTTCGGGCCAGTGGACATTCTGGTCAACAACGCTGGCAGTCCCATCGCCCGCGGCCGGATCGAGGTGCTTCCGGAAGCGGTGTGGGACACCTGCATCGCCGTCAATCTGAAAGGGACATTTCTCTGCTCCCAGGCGGTCCTGCCAAAGATGCGCGAACGGAAGCGGGGAGTGATCATCAACATCTCTTCGGTCGCGTCGCGCCTGGGCGGCGCTGGTGAGTCGGTCCACTACGCCACAGCCAAGGCTGCGGTGAACGCCTTTACCTTCGGCCTCGCCAAGGAAGTGGCCAAGGACGGGATCCGGGTCAACGCCATCGCCCCCGGGATCATCGATACCCCCTTCCACCACAAGTTCTCCACCCCCGAACGGGTGGCCCGGGTCACGGCAACGGTGGCCATGGGGCGACGGGGACACCCCGCCGAGGTCGCTGGCGTGGTCACCTTTCTCGCCTCGGAAGAGGCGAGCTACCTTACCGGCCAGACCATCTTTGTGGACGGCGGCCGACCCTGATTCCGCCCAACGCTTTTTTGCTCACCTCCCACTCGGCTGCTCCGCGGGCAGGGCGATCCAGCTCATCATCCGGCCGGTCCGGGGCCCCTCCGCCCGATAGGAGTAAAAGCGGTCCTTCCGACAAGCGGTGCACAGGCCCGTGTCCAGAATCCGATCCGGCCCCAGCCCCGCTTCACCCAGAAGGATCCGGTTCACGGCGGCCAAGTCAAGGTTCCACCGGTCTCCTCCCGCGGGCTCGACGCAGGACTCCCACCCGAGGACCGCCTGGGCCAGGGGCTCGATGACCGGGCGATCCACTTCGTAACAGCAGCCCAGAATCCCCGGCCCGAAGGCCGCGATGAGCGTGGCCGGATCGCTGCCGTACCGATCCTGCATGGTCCGGATGGTCTCCTCCACGATGCGGGCCACGGTGCCCCGCCACCCGGCGTGAAGCGCGGCGACCGCGGGACGCACGGGATCATACAGGAAGATCGGCAGGCAGTCGGCCGTCCCCACCGTCAGGGGGAGACCCGGTCGATCGGTGACGAGGGCGTCGTAGCGGTAGTCGTCGTCTAGGAGGAGACGAGGGAAACCCTCCCGGCGGGCGAGCGCCTCATCCACCACCAGCACCGAGGCGCCGTGGACCTGGCGGACACGGACGGGCTGTTCCGGAGCGAAGCCGAAGGCGCCGAAGAACCGGCGGCGGTTCTCCCAGACCGCTTCGGGATCGTCTCCCGTGCTCAGGCTCAGGTTGAGGGAGGCAAAGGGGGGACGGCTGACCCCGCCCTTGCGGGTGCTGAAGGCATGGGGGATCCCCTGCTCGACCCAGGCCGCGAGTCTGAGGTACCCCGGCTCCTCACACTCGATGACCGCCCCACTCTCGACCGCCATTTCCTCCGCTTCACTCGATTCTATTGCAGCGAAAGTCACTGCCATACACCAACCTACCAGTTCTCCCCTTCCTCTTCAACTTTCCGCCCGCTATTCTTCGGGGCACGAACTGACACCTGACTCCGATCGCTTCGAGCGCTTGGCGCTGCTTCGGACTGAGGCCCTTCACGGGACACTTCCCGGTGGAAGGTCATGGATAACTTCTGTTCTCACATTGCCAGACGGAAAATCGGGGGTCGAAAAGAAGGAGCGCCGTCAGATTCTGAAGCTAGAAAATATATAAAGCTCTTTCGAGGCAAGTACATATAACTTATTGATAAAGAAGGAGCTATAAACTATTTAATACCCTGGCTCACCGACCTCCGGAATGGAACTGGTGAAAGAGTCCCGACCACGTTTCCCATTTGCTTGTGGGAGGCTAATACAAACGCACGTGAAAACGTGACGCGGCTGGGCCCCCGCCAGAGCGAGTTGGCGGTCTCGCCTTGCCCCGCCGACCCCGCAGGGCAGGTCCGCACCCGCGGACCCGCGAGGACTGTCCGACGCTGGCCCAGCGGGAGCTGGGCCGAGGAGTGTCCGCGGCCGCGGAGGCCGCAGCAGCCGAGGAGTCGGCGGGCAACGGCGTGAAGGACCGCCACCGGAACGAGGGCGGGAGGCTTGTCGATGTCACAGGACTTCATGCGTTGGTATTAGTTAGGCCA
>JBHIAD010000003.1:0-32242 GCA_046758405.1 Methylomirabilales bacterium (SeqCode) | reverse complement strand
TGATCTCTTCCACCATCTCACTGACGACAAGCCGCTGCGGGGTCACGACTTCCAGCGTCACGGTCTTTGGAATCGCCTCAACCGTCGCCATCCGCGTTCCCTCGGGTTCACCGTTCACAGCTCACGGTTCACAGAAAAATCCCACATCCGGTCTCCGTCCGTGAACTGTGAACTGCTTTAGCGGCCGGCAAGCTGCTCGGCCTTCTGCCTGGCCTCGTCAATCATCCCGACCATGTAGAAGGCCTGCTCGGGCCAGTCGTCGCAGTGCCCCTCAACGATCTCCCTGAACCCCCGAACGGTCTCCTTGAGCGGGACATACTTGCCCGGCGTCCCCGTGAAGGCCTCGGCGACGAAGAAGGGCTGGGAGAAGAACCGTTGGATCTTCCGCGCCCGGGACACGATCTGTTTGTCCTCGTCCGAGAGCTCCTCCATCCCCAGGATGGCGATGATGTCTTGCAGGTCCTTGTAGCGCTGGAGGATCTTCTGGACGGCCCGGGCGACGGTGTAGTGATCCTCCCCCAAGATTCGAGGATCCAGGATCCGGGAGGTGGAGGCCAGGGGGTCCACCGCCGGGTAGATGCCGAGCTCGGCGATCTGGCGGCTCAAAACGGTCGTCGCGTCCAGGTGCGCGAACGTGGTCGCCGGCGCCGGGTCGGTGATGTCGTCCGCCGGAACGTAGATCGCCTGGACCGAGGTGATCGACCCGCGCTTGGTCGAGGTGATGCGCTCCTGCAGCTCTCCCATCTCGGTCCCCAGGGTGGGCTGGTAGCCGACGGCAGAGGGCATACGACCCAGGAGGGCCGAGACTTCGGAGCCGGCCTGGGTGAAGCGGAAGATGTTATCGATGAAGAGGAGCACGTCCTGCCCCTCCTCGTCCCGGAAATATTCGGCCGCCGTCAGTCCGGTTAAGGCGACCCGGAGACGTGCTCCGGGCGGCTCGGTCATCTGACCGTAGATCAGGGCCGTCTTGTCAATAACCCCGGACTCTTTCATCTCCATCCACAGGTCATTCCCCTCGCGGGTCCGCTCGCCGACGCCGGCGAAGACCGAGATCCCGCCGTGCTCCATCGCGATATTCCGAATGAGCTCCATGATCAGGACCGTCTTCCCGACCCCGGCCCCACCAAAGAGCCCGGTCTTGCCTCCCTTGGTATAGGGCTCGAGCAGATCCACAACCTTGATCCCGGTCTCCATCATGGTCACTTCGGTGGCCTGGTCCTCAAAGCTAGGAGCCTCCCGATGGATGGGATAGCGTGTCTTCGCCTCTACCGGCCCCCCCTTGTCCACCGGTTCGCCGGTGACGTTCAGGATGCGCCCCAAGGTTTCCCTGCCCACCGGCACCTGGATCGGGAGCCCGGTATCGACGACCTCCTGTCCCCGGACGAGACCATCAGTCCCGGCCATCGAGATACACCGGACCCGATTCTCACCCAGGTGTTGGGCCACCTCCAGGGTCAGCTCCGCCGTGTAGGTGAAGATGTCTCTGTACTCGACCCCGGGGACCTTGACGGCATTGTAAATCGCCGGGAGGTGTCCCGGTGAGAACTCGCAGTCCACGACCGGGCCGATCACCTGGGTGATCCGGCCCTCCACCATCGGCGCCTTTCCCTTCATCCTTTCCGCCATCGGTTCCCTCCACTTTCCGGTCTACCCGTCGGCTGCGAGCCGTCGGTCCGATCTGCCTTGCATGGCCCCCCGTTGTGCGCCGTTGCGAACCCTGCGCCCCACCGCTCTCTCCCGTGAGATCCCGCCCGACTTGGAACCGCCGCGGGGGCTATGTCGAATCATCCAGCCCCCGCCTGCCGCAACGCCTCCGCCCCACCGACGATGTCCATCAGCTCCTTCGTGATCTTCTCCTGGCGGGCCTTGTTGAACTGCAGCGTCAGACGTTCGATCATGTCACCCGCCGCCTTCGTCGCCCCCTCCATTGCGGTCATCCGCGCCCCCAGTTCCGCTGCCGCCGACTCAAGGAGCGCCCGGAAGACCTGGATCTCGACATGTCGCGGCAACAGATCGCCTAAGATCGCCTGGGGGGAGGGTTCAAAGATGAAGTCGACCGGCTTGAGATCCTCAGGAGCCTCTAAGGGCTCAATCGGAAGGAGCCGCTCGAGTACCGGTCGTTGTGCTACGGCCGACTTGAACTCATTGTAGACGAGGTGTACCTCGTCCATCTCCCCGTTCCCGTATGCCCGGGCCAATTCGGCTCCGATTTCGGCGGCATGGCTATACGCGAGGCGATCGAAGACATTGATGTATTCGGCATGCCGCTTGACCTGCCGGCGCCGGAAGAAGTCCCGTGCCTTTCGACCGACGACGAGGAGGATCACCTGCAGTGTCTCCGCCTGCGTCCTCCGGAGGTACTCGCTCGCCTTCCGGATGATATTCGCGTTGAAGGCCCCGCAAAGCCCCTTGTCTCCCGCCACTACCACCAACCCCTTCCGGCCCGTCTCGCGCCGTTCGAGGAGGGGGTGCCGGGCTGCCTCGGAGCGGAGCGCGAGGGAGCCGATGACCTCTTGCAGCTTGAAGGCGTAGGGCCTAGCCTCCAGGATCCGCTGCTGAGCTCGACGGAGCTTCGCCGCAGCGACCATCTTCATCGCCTTGGTGATCTTCTGCGTGCTCTCGACGCTCCGGATCCTGCGCCGAATGTCTCTCAGCGTCGCCATCGGGACGGACTCCCTCGATCTCTTGACTCCCGGGGGCTAGGCCGCCTTCTCCCGTGCCGCGAGGAACTCAGTCTTGCACTCTCGGATCGCCTGATCGAGCTCTTTGCGGAGCTCGTCATTCAGCTCCCTCTTCTCCACCATTCCCTTCAGGACCTCTGGGTACCGGCTGTCCATGAACTTGTAGAGCCCTGCCTCGAACTCCCGAATCGCCTCCACGGGGACATCGTCCACGTGGCCGTTGATCCCCGCGTAGACGATCGCAATCTGCTTTTCGACCGGAAGGGGGCAGTACTGATCCTGCTTCAGCATCTCCACCATCCGCTCCCCTCGGTTGAGCTGGGCCTGGGTGGCCTTGTCAAGCTCGGAGCCGAACTGGGCAAAGGCGGACAGCTCGCGGTACTGGGCCAGGTCGAGGCGCAGGCGCCCTGCGACCTGCTTCATCGCTTTGATCTGGGCGGCGCCCCCGACCCGCGAGACCGAGAGCCCCACGTTCACAGCCGGGCGGACCCCCGCGAAGAAGAGGTCGCCTTCCAGGTAGATCTGACCATCGGTGATGGAGATCACGTTCGTCGGGATGTAGGCCGAAACGTCACCCAGCTGAGTCTCGATGATGGGGAGCGCGGTGAGGGACCCGCCCCCGAGCGCATCGTTCAGTTTGGCCGCACGCTCGAGGAGCCGGGAGTGCAGATAGAAGACATCCCCGGGGTAGGCCTCACGGCCCGGCGGGCGCCGGAGCAGGAGGGAGAGCTGGCGGTAGGCTGCCGCGTGCTTGGAGAGATCGTCGTAGATACACAGCGCGTGCCGCTTCGAGTCCCGGAAGTACTCGCCCATGGCGCAGCCCGCGTAGGGGGCGATGTACTGGAGAGGGGCCGTCTCCGAGGCGGTCGCCACGATCACCGTGGTGTACTCCATGGCCCCTGCGTCCTCGAAGATCTTCACCACCTGCGCCACCGTGGATCGTTTCTGGCCGATAGCGACGTAAAAGCAGAAGACGTCCTTCCCCCTCTGGTTCAGGATGGTGTCCACGGCAATGGCGGTCTTGCCGGTCTGCCGGTCCCCGATGATCAGCTCCCGCTGCCCCCGGCCGATCGGGATCATGGCATCAATGGCCTTGAGGCCGGTTTGGAGCGGCTCATTGACGGGGCGGCGATCCACGACCCCGGGGGCGAGGCGCTCGATGGGGCGGGTCTCTTCGGCCGCAATGGGACCCTTCCCATCCACCGGCTGCCCAAGGGCGTTCACCACGCGGCCGATCAGGGCCTCCCCCACCGGAACCTGGGCGATCCGTCCTGTCCGCCGCACCTGGTCCCCCTCCTTGATCTCGGTCTCCCCACCAAAGAGGACCGCCCCCACGCTGCCCTCTTCCAGGTTGAGGATCATACCCACAACCTCATGGGGGAACTCGATGAGCTCCCCGGCCATGGCCTTTTCCAAACCGTGGACGTGGGCGATCCCATCTCCCACATCGATGACGGTCCCCACCTCGGCGACGTCCAGGGTGGCCTCGTACCCCTTGAGGTGCGCTTTGATAATCTCGCTGATCTCGTCTGCCCGGATCTGCACCATGGCCCCTTACTCCTTCGTCAGATAGGTCTGAAGTCGCTTCAGCTGCGACCGGATGCTTCCGTCGTAGATCGTGCCCCCCACCTGCACGACGAGCCCCCCCAGGATTGCCGGATCAATCCCCTCCTCCAGCAGAACCGTCCGCTCAAGGCGCGTTTCGAGGCTGGCCCGGAGGCCCGCCACCTGCCGCGGCTTGAGGCCCGTGGCCGTGGTCACCCTCGCTCGCACGCGGCCGAGCCTCTCGTCCATCGCCTGCCGATAGAACTCGACCACCTCAGACAACAGACGGATTCGCCTCCGCTCCAGGAGCATCCGCAGGAACCGCCGAATCAACGCGGACCACCGTTGCCGCCTGGCGATCACCTCGAGGGCTGTGGTCTTCTCCTGTAAGGGGATCCGGGGGTTCTGCAAAAAGGCGGCGGCATCCCCACCCACCTGGAGGACCTCGGTGATCCGTCCGAGCTCCTCTCCCGTGCGTTCGAGGCTCCCGGCCTCGGCCGCCACCTCGGCCAGCATTCGCCCCAATCGTTTCGCCAGCAACCGTGGCACTAGTTTCTCCCGGAGAGATCCTGGATGGATCGCTCCACCAGCCGGCGATGGTCCTCTTCTCGAAGGGTCTGGGAAACCAGCTTCTCGGCGGCCAGCAGCGCCAGGTTCACCACCTCGCCCTGGATCTCCGCCTTGGCCCGTTTCACCTGCTGCTCGATGTCGGCCTTCGCCTGGGCCACGAGCTTCTGAGACTCCTCCTGCGACCGTGCCATGAGGCGCTGGCGTTCCTCCGCGATCTCCCGTTCCATCCGCTCCCGAAGCTGGGCCGTCTCCTGCCGCGTTGCCTGCAGTTGCCGCTGGTACTCCTCCATTGCCCGGGCTGCCTGCCTGCGGGCCTCTTCGGCCTGCTCCAGGGATTGCTTGATCCCCTGGGCGCGCCCTGCCATGAAGGACTGGAGCGGTTTGAAGAGAAACTTATAGAGGATCGCCAGGAGGATGAGGAAGTTGATCCCCTGGAGCACTAAGCTGAAGTCGAGGTTAATGATCCCCGGCTGGTGTTCCGCTTCCTGGGCCGCAGCCCAGACCCCACTCGTTCTCCCGACGATGGAGAACCCCCCAAGCCACGCTCCGGTCCGCCCCATCCAGTGACCGGTGTGTCCCGTGTCATGTCCCATCGGCATCCCCCTCGTCCACATCCAATCCCTCTCGGTAGCCCACGGTCGCGGTGGCGACCTGGACCACCAGGAGCCCCACGATGAGGGCCACCACATTGACTTGCAGGAGTGCTATCGCCGTGAATAGGATCAAGGCCGCCAGCATGAGGCGTAGCAGCGATCCCCGGACAACCGCCACGATGGAAACGGCCTGTGGGGTTGTCCGGACCCGACCGACGGCCCGCACGAGCAGGCACAGATTCACCAGGCCCACGCCTGCCCCCACCCCGTAACCAAGGGCCCAGCCCCAGCCGCCAAGGAGAAAGCAGATGGCGAACCCGCCAAGCAGCAGGGGTACCGCCAGTCGCGTGATCGCCCGACGGAGCGAGGCGGAAGCCCGGTCACCCACCTAGTTCCTCCCGATGGGGGGACCAGAGGGGCGCGGAAAAAACGGCATAACCTATCATGGGGCTTCGTTTTCTGTCAAGCGGCTTCAGGACTACGAGCGCACGAACATAGGCCGAGTCCCCGCTTCGCATCCCACCCCGAGACTCGGCTCATCACACCACAGGGGCCCGTGCGGCGGCGATGCTTCTGCTCACCGCCTCCTCCACGACGCGCTCGGGAGGGATCCCCTCCGCCTCTCCCTCGAAGCTCAGGATCACCCGGTGTCGGAGGGCGGGCAGGGCCACCGCCTGGATGTCCTCCAGGCTGACGTTAAACCGCCCCCTGAGGAGGGCCGTTGCTTTGGCCGCCAGGAGCAGCGCCTGGGCCCCTCGCGGGCTGGTGCCGTACCGAACGTAGCGCTTGGTGAGCTCCGAGGCGGTGGGGTTCTCGGGATGCGTAGCAAGGGTGATGCGTGCCGCACACTCTTTGACGTGGCTCGCGACCGGGACTTCGCGGACCCATCCCTTCATCTCCTCGACCTCCGATCCGGTAATCACCGGATGCACTCCCTCCCCCTCCGGCGTGGTGGTCCGCTCGATGATCTCGGTCAACTCGGCGAGGGTCGGGTAGCTCACCTGAATCTTGAAGAAAAACCGGTCCAGCTGCGCTTCGGGCAGCGGGTAGGTCCCTTCCATCTCGATCGGGTTCTGGGTCGCCAGGACGAAAAAGGGGCGAGCGAGGGGATAGAGCGTCCGCCCCACCGTGACACTCATCTCCTGCATCGCCTCCAAGAGTGCCGCCTGCGTCTTTGGGGTCGCCCGGTTCACCTCATCGGCGAGGACGATCTGCCCGAAGAGCGGCCCTTGCTGGAACTGGAAGTGCTTCCGCCCGTGGGAGTCCTCGACCACGACTGTAGTGCCGATGATGTCCGCCGGCATGAGATCCGGCGTAAACTGGATCCGTGAAAAAGGGACGTCCAGGGAACGGCTGAGGGTCTTGACCAAGAGAGTCTTCCCGAGCCCAGGAACCCCCTCGAGGAGGGCGTGCCCTCCACAGAAGAGACAGAGGAGAACCTGGTGCACGACCTCCTGCTGACCGACGATGACTCGTCCGATCTCCTGGCGCGTCCGTTCAAAGGCGGCGCGAAACCGCGCTGCCCGCTCCTCCCCGATCCCATCCATGTCGTTGGCTCCTTCCGGCTCACCGGGCCGGGAGGGGATCCCCGAGCCGCCTCAGTTTGTCCAGATGGCTCCGGGCGATGTCGATCCACTCCCGCTCCGAGGGAAGCCCCTGGGCAACCTCCAGGTACCGCTCCCAGTGTGCGACCGCCAGGACCACATCAACATTCTCGTGGGCGCGGGCGACGGCGAAGAGGGCCCCGGGGTGTTTCGGTCGGATCTGCAGCACCGCCTGGTAACTCTGAATGGCATCCCGGTACAATCCCCGTTCCTCCTGCATGTCCCCCAGGGCCAGGTAAGCCTCGGCGAAGTCCGGGTCGAGACTGATGGCCCTCTGGTACTCGGCAAGGGCCTCATGGAAGAGCCCGCGCTCGGTGTAATAGACCCGCGCGAGCCCGTAATGTCCCTGGGCATTCCAGGGGTCCACCTCGAGCCCGCGCTTGTACTCCGTGATCGCCTCCTCCGCCCGGCCCTCATTGGCCCGGACCGTCGCCAGGGCGAGATAGGCCTCGGCGAAGTCCGGATCCACCTGAATCGCCCGTCGGTAGGCCTGGGCCGCCTGGTCATAGAGACGTCGGGGACTCAGGGCGAGCAGATCCCCCAACCGCTTGTAGGCCTCGGCGAAGTCCGGATCCGCATCGATCGCCCGTCGGTAGGCCCCGGCAGCCTTCCAGCGGCTCCCGAGGGCCTCGTAGCTCTCCCCCTGGCGGTAAAAGCTGAGGGCGAAACCGACCCCGAGTTCGCCCGCCCGCTCGTAGTGGGTGATCGCCTCCTCGATCTGGGGTGGTGCCTGCCGGAGCATTGCTAGGCGTCCCTGGCCAAACGCGGTGAGGGCGGCCGGTCCGGGCAGGGGACGGCCACAGGCGCGGGCCTGCCGCCGCTCCTCTGGCGCCAACAGGGTCAGGCTCATCGTCATCAGGAGGCGCTGGGTGATCCCCTCCTGCAAGAGGGCTCCCTGGTCCCATCGGACCTCTCGGGGCCCAAAGTGACCTCGCCGTGCCGGACTCCTGCGGAGGTCGACCACGCTCGCCATGGCCACAAGCCTCTCCCCCCGCGTGCCAAAACGCATCCACAACAGCCCATCCTGGTCCAGCCGCCTCGCCAGTGCCTCGGCCTCCTCTGCCACCGCCGGCCCAGGGCTAGGGGCACCCTCGCTGGCCCTTCCTAGGATCTCAAGGCGGGTTGGGTGGATCCGGGCGGCACGGGTCAGACACCATCCCAGGAGGTCCGCCAGTCCCTCGCCCAGCGCCCCGGACTCGGGAGCGACGACCATCAGAACGTTGACCCGCTTCGGGCGCTCGGCGGCGAGGGACTGGCTCGATCCTGCCAGCAGAAGTCCCCCCAGGACTATGGCGCTCCATCCCCGCATCGGCTCACCTTTCCATCCTCTCCCCCTACCGGATCCGCCGGCCCCGGACGAGGCGGGACAGGCCCCTCGGGGCTTCACCCCCTTTGACCGAGACCGCCGGACGTCGCAGGCCATCGCCCCATGCCCCGAGGCTCTGAATAAGGATGGCCAAGAAGACCAGGACCAGGCTGGTCACGGCCAGCAAGGGCCAGAGATCCTGGTGTTTCACTGAGGGACGCCGGGCGAGCCGGAAGGCCTCCTCCGCCTTCCCGATCACCCCTCCGCCGCTGAGCGCCCCCATCTCGGTCAGCATCCGCATATTCACGCCGAGGCTGCGGTGCTCGCTGGGGTAAGGCACCACCAGGCTCGCAAGCTCCGAGCCGATCATCGTCTCACCGCGTCGGCGCGCAATGCCAACGAGGTAGGCTCCCTCCTCAGTGATCGGAAAACTCCCCTCGTAGCGGCCGGGGGCGACCTGGGTGAGCTCCACAACCCGCCGGAGCTTTTCCGGCGTCACCACCCCCGCCCGAGCCTCAAGGAAGTTCACGAACTGGCCGGTCGGGGTTATGGTCTCCACGCCCACGATCCCCCGATTGCGATGACGCCTGATCTCCGCCACGGCCTCTTGGGGCTCGGCAGTCCGAAGGGTCCACCGGGTCAACTGCGCGAAGAAAGGGGAGAACCCTGACCACTTGAGCCAGAGGACCCCCCACCGCGCCTTGGCGTCTGAGGTGAAGGCCCCGGCCCGCCCGAGTCCGTAGCGCCACACGGCAAGGAGGGGGTCACCCTGCGGCGATACCAGAAGGACTTCAGCCGTCGCCTTCGAGGTGGTCGCGACGTAGCCGCCCAACGGCGGCGCTTCAGGCCAGTCGATCCCCCGGAGGATCTCGTGCCCCGGTTGGATGGGGACGGCCCGGAAGGGCTCTTCCACCACCGCCGACTTGCTCGCCAATTGGGCCTCAAGGGTAAAGATGCGAGGGAGGTTGGCGGGATCTTCCGTGAAATAGAAGCGCCCCCGCCCCCAGCGACTGATGTCCCGCAGAAGCCGCGCGTCTGCGTCCCGCCCGATGGCAACAGTGGAAACGGTGATCCGGTCCCTGGCAATCCGGCGAATCAATCCCGTGAAGTCGCCGGCGGCAGACTGACCGTCGCTCAAGACGATGATGTGCTTGAGGAGGGCGTCCCGCTGGTACAGGCTCTGATACGCCTCCTTCAGGGCGGGAAACATGTCGGTCCCACCCCCCGGCCGAACCGTCGAAATCTCACCGAGAATACGTTCGCGATCCCGAACCGGCTTGGGCTCCACCACCCACCCGGGGGTCGTATCGAAGGCAAGGACCCCGATCTCGCTCCGCCGATCCAAGAGCTCTACCACAAGCTGGGCGGCCTCCTTGGCGAGGTCAAGCTTGGTGAACTGACCGACCCTGGTGTCCATGCTCCCCGACCGATCGATCACCAAGACGACGGCCAGGGAGGGGACTTCGAGGCGCTGCCGCGCCTCCATGGTGACCGGCAACGCCTCCTCCACCGGGGTGTGGTAATAGCCGCCGACGCCGAAGCTCTCATCCCCCCCGAGCATGATCAGCCCGCCGCCGGCGTCGCGGACGTAGGAGCGGACCATCTCCATCTGCCGCCGTGTCATCCGGAGGGAGGAGACATTTGAGAGGATCACCGTGTCAAAGCGCTGGAGATCCGGGAGGTCTCTCGGGATCCCGCCAGGCCCTCGCACTTCGACCTGCACCTGTTGCGTCCGGAGCGCCCGGGCCAGATGCTCAGCCTGCGCCTGATCCCTCTCCACCAGGAGGACCCGGGGCCGCCCCCGGACTGCGACCACTCCCAGCGCTCGGTTATTCTCCTCCAGCACATCCTCTCGCCCTTCGACGGCAACCTGATAGGTGTGGAACCCTGCCTGTCGGAGCGTTTGCCGGTAGGCAAAGACGTTCTTCCCTGGCGACAGGTGAACCTTCTGGGCTCCGAGGAACTCTCCGTTCCTGTGGATGGTGAATCTGGCCTCGGTCTCCTCGGCGCTCCAGAGGGTGAGGCGGAGCACGAAGGGCTCTCCCTCCTTCACCTCTTGCGGCAGGGCAACCCGCTCCACCAGGACCTCGCCCCCCCGCCAGGACCCGACAGGCACACTGTAAATCTCCACCCCCCGCTGGGCAACCGCCAGGACTTCATCCGCAAGCTGCCCGGCACTGTCGTTGCCATCGGAGAGGAGAATCATTCGGCTCCGTCCGCCCTCGGGGAGCAGGGCGAGGCCCATCCGGAGCGCCGCCCCAATGTCCGTCGCCCGTGGAGCAGGCCCCCGGGCCGGCGCGGTGGTGGTGTCGAACTCGGTCCCCGGGAGGCTCACCACTTCGGGACGGGCGGCGAAGGTCACCAGCCCGGCCCAGTCCTCCCGGTCGCGGAAGGTGAGGGCCGTCCGGACGAACTCTCGCGCCCGGAGCTTTTCTTCGAAGGGGAGGCTATCGGAGGTATCCAGGAGGAAGAGAACATTCAGGCGCTCGGTGGGGCGCTCCACCTTCGGGGCCGTCAGGGCTACGATCAGGAGCAGGGCTGCGCCCCCTCGGATCGCCAGGGGGAACCAGCCGATCGCTCGACGGCGCCAGACCAAGATCGCCTCGATGATGAGGACCACCAGGGCCAAGAAGAGGAGGGCGTACCACAGCTCCTGTCGGTCGCGGTAACTCCCCGCCGGGGGCCCGGATGGGGCCGGCGGGAGTACCAGGCGAGGTCGGAGATCGCTCTCTTCATCGTCCAGCAGATTGATCGCAATCTGCCGGCTGAAGTCCCTCCCGCTGAGGCGGTACACACCACTGGTCCGCGTATCACTGAGGTACGCCACCCCTGTGCGGAGTGGGAGTCGCCGTACCCCCCCCGCAGGGGGCTCGAGTTGGAGTTCCTGCAGACTCGGGTCGGCCCGGACCGGCACCGGCATGCCGGCCTGCCCCTGCAAGTCCAGATCCTCCATCTGGATTGGATGGAGCCAGTGGACCGCATTCGAGATCAACAGGGGGAACGCAGTCCGGAGTGGCAGATCGGACTGCAGCGGATCGAAGCCGAGGAAGATCGCCCGGGTCCCTCCCTCGTTGAAGGCCAGGACAAGCGGGGTCAGCGGCGACTCCACGAGGGTGACGCTGCCCGTGAGGGGGCGGACCTTGAGGGCTTGCCTGATCGCCACCTCGGACAGATTCACGTACCGCATGGCGGGGTGCGACCGATCCCAATCCACCACCGTGGGGCGCGGCACCTCCCCCAGCACTTCGACCGGCAGGTTGCCGGGAACCGACCGGAGGAGGAGGTACCGACCCGGAGGGAGCGCTGCCGGCGCATATCGGTCTAGCACCACCACGTCATGCCCGGCTGCGGCCTGCGGAAACTCCTCGGGACTCGCCACGGTCAGGACCACCTGACGATCGGCTCGAAGCGCCTGCTCGAGAAAGACGTTGCCCGGGGTCACCAGGAGGACCCGCTGGGGTTGCGGCGGTGGGATGACGAAGGCCGCCCGGTTATCTACGGTCAGGTCATCCGCCACGGCGACCTCCACCTCGACGAGCCCGCCCTCTCGGCGCGTGAAGGGGATCAAGAGTGAGCGCCGGGTCATTGGTGGCAGGCTGACCTGCTCGCGGTGAAATGAAACCCCGTCCAGCCGCAGGTCGAGGGGGAAGACCATGGGCTCCTCGGCCGCATTGTGAAGCGAGAGGAATGCCTCATACCGATCGGGGGCATAATGGTCCCGTCGGACCCGCAACGCCGTAATGCCCACGTTCCGGCTCCGCTCCCCGACCTGGTGAACCGTGAGGTGCGCCTGCCCCTCGGGGAGCGTGGGCAGGGACCGAAAGGCCCCGTCCGTGAAGAGGTGGATCTCCACCGGTTCCCCCGGACGACCGAGAGCCGCTGCCAGCTCCAGGGCTTCGCCGATCTCCGTGGTCCCGTCTTGCGGCTTAAGGCCGGCGAGACGCCGGCGAGCCTCTGCCCGGTCAACCGTCACCGGTGCCACCACGCGCGTCCGCGCGGCCGCCTCCAGGACGAGCACCCGGCGGGCAGCGCTCAACTCGTCCAGAAGGGCCAGGGCCTCGCTCTGCGCCCGCGCGAACCGATTCGGGTAGAGATCGGTTGCTTGCATACTGGCCGACGTGTCGACGATGAGGACAACGTGGCGCGCCCCGGCGCGCGTGAAGTGCAACTCCGGTTGGGCCAGCGCGAGGCTGAGGAGACTGATGAAGAGGATCCGGAGGAGCAGCACAAGATCGAACCGGATCCGTCGAAAGAAGCTCTCTGTCTGGCGCGGGGTCGCCGGAAACCGCCACAGGAGCAGACTCGGCACGATCGCGGGGCGGCGACGGCGAAAGACCGTGTGCAAGAGAATCACCAGAGGCACCCCGAGGAAGAGGAGCAACCCTAAGGGGTAGGCGAAGATCATCGCAGGATCCCCCCGGCGCAAAGGTCCCGGAGGATCAGATCCTCCAACGGGAGATCGGTCCGGACCCGGAGATAGTCCACACCACGACGACGACAGAACTCCTCGCACCGCCCGAAGAAGGCGTCACGGTTCTGTCGGTACCGGTCAAGGGTGTCTGGGTCTACCGTCACGTCACAATGCTCGGCGGTCTCGGCATCCTCCAAGCGGTAGTCCCCGGCAAGGGGGGGCTCCTCCTCGGCCTCCGTGATCAGATGGAGCAGGACGACATCGACCCCCCGGGCCAGCAGGGCATCCACCCCACCCTCGAATCCCTGAGGGTCGAGGAGGTCACTCAGGAGAACGACCAGGTCTGTCGCGCGCGTCCGGCGGGCATAGTCGGCCAAGGCGGCCGTCAGGTCTGTCTGGCCAGCCGCCCGTCCTTTCTCCAGAAACTCCAGAAGGGCAAAGATCCGTCGCTTCCCCCGGGTTGGTCTGAAGGCCAAGGAGTCCCCCCAACCGATGAGCCCCGCCGCGACCCGCTCGTGGCTTGCCAGGGCCACATAGCCGATAGCCGCCGCCGCCTGCGCGGCGTACACGAGCTTTGTCGGTTGCCCGAACCCCATCGACGCGCTCGAGTCCACCAGCACGTGCAGACACAGGTCCTGCTCTTCCACAAAGAGCTTGAGAACGAGTCGCTCCATCCGGCGATACACATTCCAGTCGAGGTACCGGATGTCGTCCCCTGCCACGTAGGGACGGAAGTCCTGGAATTCCACGCCGGCCCCACGTCGCCGACTCGGCCGCTCCCCGCGGACGCGCCCCCCCAGGACCCTGCGGATCACGATCGTGAGGCGTTCCAGTTTCTGGAGGAAGGCTGGATCGTATGAGATGTTCGCGGCCGGGAGGGTCATCGGTCCCGTGACAGAGCCTGCTCTGGGGGCTTCAGGAAGTCAAAGTAACGTTTGACCTGCTCCCGGTAGGCAGGCGGGACGGCCTCCTTGGTCAGGGCCGTCTCCACCATCTGCCGGTACTCGGTCAAAAGCTGGATCTGGGGAAGTTGCCCCTTCCCCTGGCTGCCCGGCCCCACCATGTTGGTGTTGTAGGCTTCCGACTGGCCTCGCTTCCCCCGGCGACCCTTCAGCCCACTATCCCAGGGAGCAGTCGGGATCCGTTGCGCCTGCTCGCCCTCTGGGTCACTGCCCCGCCCACGACCCGCAAAGGATCCCATGGACTCGCGGGATCCGCCCTCCTCGGTCATTGCATCGTCGCCGCCACTCGGCCCCTGCCCCTCTCGCGTGCCGGATCCCCTCCCGGGAGGGACCTGCGAGTCAAAGAGGCCCGCCTCCTCGCTCTCGCGAAGCTCGTCCAGGGCATCCTGGAGCGCCTGCAGGCCCGCCTCTCCCTCCAGGTTCCCCAGATCTTCCTCCCCGAAGGTCCCTTGGGCCGAGCCGAGCTGTCCCCTGCCCGGCTTGCCCGCCTTCATGTCCATCAAGAGACGACGGACCTGGTCTCCGGAGAGGCTCCGGGCGTCCCCTCGGGCCCGCATCGCCTCCAGTTGCGCCATGGCAATCTGGTAAGGACTCCTGAGGTTCCCCGTCTTGAGCTCGGGAATCGCGCCCATCCGTCCAAGGAATTTGAGGCGCTCGTCCCCCTCACGGAGAAAGAGGGAAAAGTCCGGGCGGCTCTGCCCCAGGGGGGCATCCTTGAAGAGGGCGGCGATCTCGCCCGGGACCTTGCTTGGCGGAGTGAGCCCACGCGAGAGATGTCGGTCCTGGACCCGCGGCGGCTCGGCCCGGGGCGAATCCCCCGCGGGCGGGGTGACGGTCTCGCCGAGTGTCTCCGAGGCGGTCGTCGCCCGCGCCTCCTCCTGAACCCGGTCATTCGTTTCGATCAGGCGCGGGAGACCAGACGGCAGCACGAGCAGGGCCACAACCGCCAGGCCAACCGGGAGCAGGTACAGGCCCTCTCGGGGCAGTGTGACGGGGATGGTCGGGGGGCGCATCCGATGCTCAAGGCAGCTCGTAGTCTCCCGGAGCAAGGCGCCGCCAAAGGCGCTCTCCTCTCCCCCATGGATCACCTCAAGGGCTGTCGAGAGCCGTTGCTCAAACCCCCCATGTTCCTCGACGAGCCGAGCAACCTCGAGGGGGCGCAGGGGGCGCAGAAGCCCGCCCACGAATCCGGCGAAGCCGACGACGGGGATCGGGAGGAGAAGCCACCAGCGCCCAAAGGGAATCGCTTCCTGGAACATGAGGAGAATGAGACTGACGACGAGCCCGACCCCAGCACCCCGAATCCCGTAGTAGAACCCCCGGAGGAGGCGGACGCGACGGGTCCCTGGTTTGAGCCGTCTGAGGAGCGCCATCCCTTCAGCCATCAGCCCTCCACCCCAGCGCGGGCGGCGAGGAGCTCCTCGGCCTCGATCCCGCTCCCCTCGATAATTCCACCACCGAGCACAAGCGAGGGATCCGCGCCATCATAGAAAACGACTGCCTGCCCCGGAGCGATCGCCCGGATCGGTCGAAGGAAGCGAACCCCGATCAGGTCGCCGTCGAGGGGGAGGAGGCGTGCCTCGATCGCCGGTTGCCGATACCGGACACATGCGAGAACCGGCCGGGCCGGATCCCACCCCACCAGATCAGGCAGGTAGCGGGGCCGGGCCACCAAGACCTCCGTCATAAGGTCCCGGTCCCGACCAACCACCAGGGTGTTCGCTGGACCATCGAGCTCCACCACATAGTAGGGTCCGTCACCCCCGATGCCGAGACCCCGCCGCTGGCCCACGGTGTAAAGGGCCAACCCATGATGCGTCCCCAGGGACCTTCCCGTCCGGTCCCGAATCGGTCCCGGAAACAGCTCGTCGGGGTGGCGAGATCGGATCAGGCTCCGGTAGTCCCCGTCGGGCAGAAAGCAGAGTTCCTGACTGTCGGGCTTGTCGGCGATCCGAAGACCAAGGCGTGCGGCAAGCTGCCGGACCTGACCCTTCCGCAGACCCCCGAGGGGAAACCGGAGGTGCCGGATCTGCTCCGACCGAAGGGCGAAGAGAAAGTAGGACTGATCCTTTTCGAGGTCACGGGCCCGACGGATTCGCCACAGACCCCGCGCCTCCTCCTGATAGATCCGGGCGTAATGACCGGTCGCCAGGGTACTCGCCCCCCAGCCGAGGGCCCGCTCGAGGAGGAGACCGAACTTGACCTCGCCATTGCAGGCGACGCAGGGGATCGGGGTGCGACCCCGCAGGTAGTCCCGGCAAAAGGGGGCCACCACGCGAGACTCGAATTCGTCAACAACGTTGAGGGTGTAATGCGGGATGTCGAGCTCGGCCGCCACCAGCGCGGCATCTTCGAGGGATTCGGGGGTGCAGCAACTCCGCGGCCGCGTCGTAACCGGCGTCAGATCCGTATGGGACCAGAGGCGCAAGGTGACTCCGATGACCTCGAAGCCTTCCTCCTTTAAGAGCGCCGCCGCCACAGAGCTGTCGACGCCGCCGCTCATCGCCACCACGACCCGCTGCTTCATGAAGAATCCGACATGGCCTCCTAGCCCGTCTCGCCCTCTCCCGGGGGAGAGGTGTCCGCCGGTGCCGTCGTCTCGTCCATCTCCATCTCGCAACTGCCGTTCAGGGATGCCCCCTCGGCAACCACCAGGCAGGGAGTCTTGACCTTCCCGGCCAGGACGCTCGTCGCGAGGAGCTCTACCCGCTTCCGTGCAATAACGTTGCCAACGATCCGGCCGCTCGAGATCAGGGCGCCGACATCGATATCGGCCCTGAGATGTCCCGACTCGCCCACGATCAAGAGCTCGTCCCCGATGACTTCCCCTTCCACCCACCCGTCGACGCGGACCGTTCCCTGAAAACTCAGGACCCCCTTAAACTCTGTTCCTTCGCCCAGGAAGGCCTTGATTTCACCGATCGAGGGGCTTTCTCGGTCTCTGCGCACGGCGACGATCTCCGCGAAAGGTTGCGAGAAGCAACGAATATTTAGTACGCTAACATAGCGCCCCAGGGCTGTCAATGCAGCGCGCGCACTTCGCGGATGGGAATGTGAAGACGTTGGGCACAATCGACCGCGGGCGAAGTAGGAGAAAGCTGAGAGGGCAATTTTCCCTCCCGGTTTGGACTCTTTTCCTCCTATCTCTCAGCCTCCTGACTGCCTCGGCCGCTGCTGAGGAGATCCCTCACGAGGCCCTCGTGGGGCAGACCGGGGCGGCCGTCAAGCGCCTCCTGGCAAAGCACACCATTCATCGGACAGTTTCGGGAATCCGTGTGCCTGGTTCTCCCCCCCTCTTCGCCTTTCTCCTCGATCATCCCGACTTCGCCGCAGCGTTAGCCCGCGCGGCCGGCGTGAGCAGGTATAAGATCCGCCGGGAAGGAGACGGACGATACTTCGGTGACGACGGTCGCGGTGCCACCGGGGTCTTCGAGCGAGTCGCCGTGCTGGATGGAAGGCGGGTCTTCCTCGCCCAAGGCCAGTACAAGGCGCGGCTCTTCGGGCGGATTCGGGCCGACATGGCCATCATCGTCACCTTCCGCCAGGCCGAGGATACGGCAGGAAACCCCTCCACCGAGAACTCCCTGACCGGCTACGTTCGGATTCGACACGCCCTGCTCCATCCTCTCTTGAAGCTCTTCGGGCCCCTCGTGGATAAGGCAGTGGACAGGAAGGTGCGCCGCTTTTATCGGAAGGCGAGGGCTCTGTTAGAACGGCTGACGACCGAGGGAGAAACGTTGCTGGCCTTGCTGCCTGCGGAGGCCTGGATCGAGGAACGGCAGCGGCTCAAGGCCCTCCTTGCCGAACAGAAGGGTCCCAATTCGGTTCCACCGGAAATTGAGGTTTCAGTCCCCTGGGTTGGGGTTCACAGTCGACGCGTGAATCTTGATGTCCCGCAATGACCCTTCATCGCCAGTCTGCTCATGGTTGACACCGTGCCTCCCGCAACTCAGACTGAATAGTCAAGATTCAAGACCTGGCCCTTTGTTTTGGCCCCTTGCTTTCTGCTTACTTTCCCGGAGGCGCGTCCACAACTATACCTTCGTACGCTGGAACCCCAAGGGCTCTAGTAAACGCGAAAGCCGACGCCGTATTTTCTCGGCTTAGCTGCGCTTGACTTTGCTATCCACGAAAGTGCGCTGCCTGCCGCTCTGGCTCTAAGGGGAGAGACGCGCTGTCCACTGATTCCTAACCTGCGCCGCTAGCTTCAGGGACATGCCAGCCGGAGATTGAGGAAGCTGGCGCTTACACATGGGGAGTTTTGCCCTCCCAGAAGTCGTTGAGCCGTTTCCACCGGCTTGCGGACTCGCTTCCGAGGTATGGGAAAAACCGCTCAGGATCAACACCGCTGTCGCCGGCGATGTTCTGGATGCTCTCAAGAAAGCCGATAATAGCTGCTTCTTGTATGTAGCTATCGCCTTCGGGATGTAGGCGCTCGATGGCATCGAAAACGGAGCTGAACTCTCCTGTCTTTCCTTCCTTCATCAAGCCGACAAGATGGTGCGCAAAATCACCCAGATGAACGTAGAGAAGGCCGGGGTCGAACTCTGGTTCGGCCGAATACTTCGCCCACCGAGGACGATACGAGGGGCAGGCTTGCAATAAAAGCGGCATTACGTCGTTCTTACTAATCACCACTGGGTTCTTCCGGCTAACCGGAAATGACCAGAACTATTTACTACTCTAAACACCGGAGCGCCACGCACTTTAGGCTACTTGGTCCTCCTTGGACCGAGATTGGGATCGCATTCTCCCTCTCTCAAAGGGTTGAGAGATTAGTTTGGTCGGCTGGACGCTGGCCCGGCAGTAGCCGATCTCCTTCCTCGGCGGCGTCTGATTCACCCGCTACTTGATGCCAATGCTCCCCTGCAGATTGATCCCGATCCCGAAGCGCCTGCCGCCAATGGTGAGATCAGGCCAAAGGTGGAGGTACTGGGCCAGAAGCTCGGGGACTCTCCGTGGCTCTTCCTCGCTGCTCCGAAGGGCCGCTCCCCTCACCACGCCGACCACGGTCAGCCGCCGCCCCGTGTACAACTCCTTTGCCGCGATGGGCTCCTGAACGAGGGCGATGAAGCGCCCATCCGATGGTCGCTCCCGCTCGGGACGGTCGCGGAACCCTAGGGGGCGCTGGATCACCTCGATGGCGAGCCCTCGCCCCCAGGCGTGGACCTCGGCCACCTCTCCACCGACTACGATGCGCGATCCGGCGTAGGCCTCGGGGCCTGCCGCAAGGTGGCGAAAGGGAGGCTGGCCGGTCGTCCCCTCGCGGAACGCTTTCGGGACCACCGAGCAGGCCGCCGTAAGGAGGATCAGCGCCAGGGCACACCCTCTCGCCACGCGACGCTACCGTCCCGCACTATGCTCGCGATCCTGCCGCCTGACGAGATCCCCCCTCTCCGCATGGAGCTTCTCCAGCTTGGCCTGGGTTTTGCCAAGCCGGTCACGGTTCTTGACGTCCATTGCCCCCATCATGATATTCCCGGTCACCAGGGCATAGGCCTTCATGCGAAGCGTGTCGATCCTCGTCTCGATTCGCTCAATCTGTCGGCTGAGATGATTTGCCCATGCCGCGGCGGGCCAGCCGATGCCGCTCACGAGCAAGGCGATCCCGATGACACCAATTGCTTGTCTCATAGTTCCCTCCTTCTCCCCCATCCTAGGGGGAAGATCCTTCCGGTCAGTTTTCAGGGCTTGGCGCGGTCGCCTGGGACCCGTGAACCCTGGGCGCGTGCCGCAGCCTCCCTCTTCCTTTTGGTTACGTACAAGAAATGTACCACCACCCCAGCTCCCCGCCACCATCAGGAGCCCCGAGGTCCGACGGTGAGAAGAGCAAGAAGGAGCAGGGCCGCGACCAGGTTGAAGGCCATCAGGGCCACCCCGTACTCGTGCCAGGTTTGAAAGGTGAGACGAAGCGGGTCGTGGAGGGGAACTTGGTCGATCATCTGCCCCATCTGTGCCCGGAGAGAGAGCAGGCGGGGCGTAATGACCTCGCGCGACAGCACCGAGGAGACGGCCATGAGGGTGAGCAGGATGGCCTGGATGACAACGAATGGTCTGTGCCCAGCGTGCCGCCCGAGAATCACGAGGAGGAGCAGGAGCGGTCCAAGGATGTAGCCCAGCAGGTTCAGCCGGTTCAAAATCCCCGTCACCACCTCTCCCGCGAGGTGTCGGCTAGGCAGGACTTGGAAGGCTACTGGTGCCAGAATAAAGCTGAAAGTGACAATGGCACCAAGCCAAAGTGCAATTAAGGCAATTTTAATCTCTTTTATGGCTATTTTCACTGTTTTTATGCGTATCTTGCTGCACCACGATCCGAGTATCCGGCGATGCTCTGCGGGCCCGCCCGCTGCTCTTTCCGGGAAGTCGCCGGCCAGCCGCGGGAGCCCCCGACTACCTGCGTCTCCGGATCAGGTCGACCAGACGGGTCAGATCGTCATCGGAGTAAAAATCTATCTCGATCCGCCCGCGCCGTCCCGAGCGAACAATCCGGACCTTCGTGGCGAGGGCGCGCCGGAGCCCCTCCTCCAGGGCCCTGAGCTGGGGGGAGGCTGGCTTGGCCTTCACCTTGCGAATCCCGTCTTGCCCCCGGAGTCGCTTGACGAGGACCTCGACCGCCCGCGCCGACAGGGCTCGGCGAATGACCTGCTCCCCTGCCCGGACCTGCTCCCGGCCCTCGAGGCTGAGCAGGGGCCGCGCCTGTCCCGCCGAGAGTCTCCCCTCGATGAGCGCCTGGTGGAGTGTCGGGTGAAGTCGCAGCAGCCTCAAGGTATTTGCCACCGACGAGCGCTCCCGACCGACCCGTGCCGCGACCTCCTCCTGAGTCAGGCCGAACTCCTGAATCAGCCGGTTGTAGACCTCCGCCTCCTCGATCGGATTCAGGTCCGCCCGCTGGATGTTCTCGATCAACGCCATCTCGAGCATGGCGCTCATCCCGACTTCACGAATCACCGCGGGAATTCTCTCCAGACCAGCGAGCCTGGCCGCTCTCAGCCGCCGCTCGCCGGCCACCAGCTCAAAGCGGTCACCCGCCTCCCGGAGGATGACCGGCGAGAGGACTCCGTGGGTGCGGATGGACTGGGCGAGCTCTTGAATGGCCTTGGCGTCAAAGTGCTTCCGCGGCTGCAGGGGGCTCGGCCGGATGGCCGCCACCGGCACCTCGAGCACACCGCGCCCCTCCTCCTCCCGGCTGGGGGGGATCAGGGCCTCGAGCCCCCTACCGAGGGCCTGCCGTGCTCCCATCAATCACCTCCCTGGCGAGTGAAAGATACGCCCGGGCCCCTGCGGACCGGCTGGCGGAGAGGAGAATCGGTTTCCCGAAGCTCGGGGCCTCGCTCAGCCGAATGCTCCGGGGCACCACCGTCCGAAAGACCCGACCGGGGAAGTTCTTCCGGATGTCCGCCTCGACTTGACGGCTGAGATTGGGGCGCGGGTCGTACATGGTGAGGACGACACCTTCGATCTGTAGGGCGGGGTTATAGCGGCGGCGGATCAGACGGATCGTCACTAACAACTGCGAGAGCCCTTCGAGGGCATAGTACTCGCATTGCAGCGGGATGAGGACCGAGTCGGCCGCATTCAGGGCATTGAGCGTGAGCAGGCCCAGAGAGGGGGGGCAGTCGATCACGGTGTAGGTGAAATCGCCCCGGAGCTCCGCCAGGGCTTCCTTTAGCCGCCACTCGCGCCCCTCCTCGGTGACCAGCTCCACCTCGGCGCCGAGAAGGCCCGGGCCAGACGGGAGAACCTTCAGGGCTGGGACCTCCGTCCCCTCGATCGCCTCGCCCGCCTTCGCCTGCCCCAGGAGCACCTCATAGATGCTCGGTCCGAGTCGTTCGCGCGAAATCCCGACCCCGGTGGAGGCGTTACCCTGGGGGTCCATGTCGACGAGCAGGGTGGGCTGCTCCGCCGCCCCGAAACAGGCTGCGAGGTTCACGACCGTTGTCGTCTTGCCCACCCCCCCCTTCTGATTCGCGACCGCGATGATTCGACCCACCCGCGCCTCCTCCCAGGAGGCTCCGAAGACCATAGCACAACCCCTCGGGGGGGCGGAAGGGGTTTCGGGGAGCACTGTTTCACGTGAAACATTAGGGGGCGCGCAGGAGGAGGAGATGGCGATCCCCCCTCCCAAGAGGGCTCGGTAGGAGCCGATCGACCACGAGCCCTCCGGCGCTCCCTCCCCTCAACCCCTCGGCCTCCCTAGCGGCCTCTTGGCCTCGTGGGAGAATCAGGAGGCCATGCGGAGCCACAAAGGGGGCGGCCGTCCGGGCGGCCTCCTCAACCCCGGCAACGGCCCGGGCCGTGACGATCTCATAGGCCCGCCGGTGCTCCTCCAGGGAGCTGATCTCTTCGCTTCGCCCGCGAACCACCCGGATCCGCGTGAGTCCGAGCTCCCGCACCACGGTGAGCAGAAAGGAGACGCGCTTCCGGATCGGCTCCAAGAGGGTTGCGTCGATCTCCGGCGCGGCCACCTTGAGGGGAATCCCCGGGAGTCCCGCCCCGCTCCCCACATCGAGGAGCCGCTGCCCAGGGTGGGGCGTGAAGGCAGACAGAAGGGTCAGGGCGTCGATCACTCCCTCGGTCAGCAGGACCGTCCGATCCCGAAACCCAACCAGATTCATCCGGGCGTTCCACCGCCAGAGGAGGTCCATATAGCGCAGGAGGTCCCCGATCTGGGAGGGGGGGAGAGAGAGGCCGAGCCGCCCGCTCTCGCGAGCGAGGCGGACCCCTAGGTCCGCTTCCACAGCAGGCAGCCCTTGTCGAGCTCCCAGGCAGCCCTTCCTTCCCGGTTCATGGCCGAGAGGTGGGCCTTGACGGCGCAGAGGTAGAGACAGTACGCCTCAAAGCTCATGTCGAGATCGAACTGGCCGGCGAGCAGCTCCAGGACCTGCTCGGCACTCCGGGGGACGCTGATGGCAGCCAGGATCGCCTCCGCCGTCTCCTCCAGGTTCTTCCGGTTGGCGTCAATCAAGCCCCGTATGTCATGCGTGGGCCGGCCGTGGGCGGGGACGAACAGGCGCGCCTCCTGGCGGGAGAGAAAGGCAAGGGTCTCGCGGTGTCTGAGGGGATCGTAATAGTAGATCAGCCGGTGCTCAAGGACGGCCTCCCGACTGAAGAGGGCATCCGCAACGAAGAAGATGTCATCGACCACGACCCCCATCTGATTCGGCGTATGGCCCGGCAGTGGAACCGGCGTAAGAGTCACTCCGTCGATGATCACCGGCCCCCGGAGTACGTGGTCCACCCGGCTTGGTCGGGCGAGGATGTGGGGGTCCTGAAGGGCAAGGGGTGGGAAGGCGCCGTAGAGGTAGAGGGGCTCCACATCTGGATTCCGGATAAGGGCCTCTTCGAGAGGGGGGGCGAAGATTTCGGCTCCGGTCTGGCGGAGGATGTAGTGGTTTGCCCCGTAGTGCTCGGCGTGGGCGTGGGTGTTAATGATGGCCCGGACGTCTCCCTTCATCTCCTTCGCAATCCTGAGCACCAGCTCCGCCGCCTTCCGGTCGGGCCCGCTGTCGATCAAGATGAGGGCCGTTCCCTCCCGGACCATCCCGACATTGACGTGCCCCGGGATGAGGAAAGTCCGCTCACCGATCTGCTCGACGGCCGCCTTTCCCATTCCCTTCTCCCCCTGCAGGGGCTCCCCACGCAGCGGCCCGTCACCTGGCCATCTGCCCGGCGCCCGCCGCGACCCCCTGCTGCCGGTTCATGAGATGCTGCTGCCCGATCTGGAGGAGGTTGTTGCCCAGCCAGTAGAGAACGAGCCCCGACGGGAACCCCCAGAAGAGGAAGGTAAACAGGACGGGCATCATGTACAGCATCAGTTGGGCCTGGCGGGGATCCCCAGCCGTCGGGGTCATCTTTTGCTGAATATACATGCTCGCCCCCATGATCAGGGGTAGGACGCGCACCGGGACTGTCGAGCCGTACAGCTCGATCATGAAAAGGGTGTCCGGGGCTGAAAGGTCGCTGATCCACAGGACGAAGGGGGCCCGCCACAGCTCGACGGAGCTGGAGAGGGCATTATACAGGGCAATAAAGATCGGAATCTGCACGAGCATCGGGAGGCAGCCCCCCAAGGGATTCGCCCCCTCCCGTTTGTAGAGGGCCATCGTCTCCTCGTTGAGCTTCTTCGGATTGTTCTTGTAGCGCTCCTTCAGCGTGGCGATCTTCGGCTGCAGGGCTTGCATCCGCCGCATGGACTCCAGGCTCTTGCGGGTGAGGGGGTAGAAGGCAACCTTCTGCAGGATCGTGATGATGATAATGGCGATTCCGTAGTTACCCGTGAATCGATAGAAGAACTTCAGCAACCAGAGGGCAGGCCGCGCCAGGAAGTCGAACCAGCCGAGATTGACCAGAGCGCTGAGCCCTCGGCCGATATCGCCCAGGCGATCCAGGTCCTTCGGGCCCGCATAGAGGCCGAGGGGCACCTCCCGCCCTCCCCCGGCCGGGATCGTAAGCCCCGAGAAGAGAAGCCCGGCGATGGGCCGCCCCCGCTCGTCGAGGGCCAGAACCGACTCGCTCGAACCCTCGGGCGAAAGGAGCGCCGCCGCAAAATAGGTGTCTTGCACGGCCGCCCATTCCACCGACCCCTTCTCCCGATGCTCTTGCCCCGGCTCCTTCAACGTCGGCTGGACTCGCTTGCCCCCCACATAGGCAGTCGCGGCCACGAGGCTGGCCGCGACATCCCGCGACCCTGACCGGAGACCCGGCCCCCATTGGACCCGAAGGTCCGTCTGGATCGGTGCGAGGCCTGGGTTCACGACCCGCACCACGAGGTCCGCCAGGTAGCGACTCGGGTAAAGGGTCAGCCGCTTCTCAATGATCAGCCGCGATCGTCCCTGGAAGCGGAGCAGCACGGTCTGGGGCCCGCCGGCCGTCGGCCGCTCGATGATCCGGTACAGCCCCCTCTGCCCCTCTCCATCGGCTGTCCAGGCCGCAAGGGGGAGGGGCCCACTCTGGCCGTTACTGCCAACGAGCTCGACCGGCTCGCCAGCCGCCTCCTCGTACGCCCTCAGCCGCCAACTTTTCACGGCACCCCCCCGGTTCGTGACCACGACCCGAAGCAGATCGGTCTCGAGCAGGATCTCTTTCTCGCGCTCGGCCTGGATGAGAGGGGTGCTGGGCTGGGCTGCGACTGGGGGGGTGATCGGCTGAGGGATTTGTGGGAGAAGGGGTGGGGAGGCTACGGGCTCTTCCTTCGGCGGCGGCGAAGAGGTGGGGCGCGGCGTAGGTGCGAACAAATACTGGTAGCCGAGGAGGATCAGGAGGGAGAGAAGGGCGGCGAGCAGCACGCGCCACTGCATTTCACGATCGCCGTCCCCGAGGCCCCGCATGAATCCTGATCTCTCCGTGGTGCCAGGTTAGGGGACCGAGTCCTCGCCACCCGCACAGTATGGATGACACCGCAGAAGCCGCCAAGCCGTCAGGGAGAGGCCCCGGAGGAACCCGTGTCGCTCGAAGGCCTGCCGGGCATAGGTGGAGCAGCTCGGGATGAAGCGACACGCCGGCGACAGGAAGGGCGACACCAGCCAACGATAACCGTCAAGGAGTAAGAAGGTCGCCCGTACCGCAAGACTTGGCTTCACCATCTGCCACCCCGCCACGGCGAGGCCCGTCCGTCCAGAGCTCTGCCCTGGCAAAGAGCTCGTGGAGTTCCGCGCGAAACTGAACTCCGGAAAGACGGGAGAGGTCTCGGTGCACCATGACGATCAGATCGACTCCGTCCACGATCCCGGCCGCGTGCCGCCGGAAGAATTCCCGCAAGCGCCGCTTGATGCGATTGCGCGCAACCGCCTGGCCCGCAGGCCGTCCGATGGCCAAACCCAGGCGGCGCCCCGGGAGCCGACGGTGATACGTTACCAGGCTCAATCCGCGCCCGTCAACCCGCCTCCCACAGGTCAGGGCGGTCCTATACTCCCCCGTCTCGCAGAGCCGGGCCTTCTTGGTGAAACGCTCGGTCATATCGCTTTCGGGGAAAGATCTGGTCGGTCAGACGGTGAGTCGTTTTCGTCCCTTGGCGCGCCGCCGCTTGAGCACAAGGCGTCCCCCCTTCGTCCGCATGCGCGCCCGAAACCCGTGGGTTCTCTTCCGCTTGACTCGACTGGGTTGGTAGGTCCGCTTCAACCGCTCTCCCCCGGGGAGCCCTGATCCCTCTCGAAAACTAACGTACTTTTATAGCAGTCAGCTCGCGGGCTGTCAAGCGCTACACAGTGGCCCAGAGGATAAATTCCAATTGCGAGAATCTGCGCGCTATGGTACAAAATCCAGTTGGGGGTTGTGGAGCGGGGCGGGCTTACTAAGGGAGCCTCTTGTGTGTGTGGGCTCGGTGATCCGATCGACTCAGCATATCGTAACCGTTTGAAAATACACGTATTTTTTATATTATCCACAACTGTGGAAATGGGTGTGTGTAAACCCGATGGCTTTTCAATCAGGCAGGATGCGGGTCTGGCGGCCTCGCCCCATTCCGCTGGCGCCAATGACGCGGAACCGGCGGTGTGGATACCAGCAACGCTCCCCCAGGAGGAAGGATGCGTGCGCCGCCCTCCATCCGAGGGCGGCCAACCCCTAGTCTTCGAGGAAAGGTGCATGAGTCTTAGGGGAGTGGAATCATGTTGATGGGGATGTGGGCAGCCCTGCGTGTGTGTTGACAGGAGAGCGTCATCACTCCCCTTTTCGAAGGAAGTCGAATTCATGCTAGAACTTCCCCACAGAGGAGTTTCTTTTTATGGCAGGGAGTTTCCGTTGGTTTTCCCGATACTCGCGTGTCCTACTACGTCAACTCTTCTTAGTTACTTTCTATACAAGGAAAGTACGAGTGCGGAAACTGGGAACATCTTGGAGGGGTAGATGGAAATTCAGGTCGAGCGGGATACCTTCCTAACAGCTCTTGGGCAAGTGCAAGGGGTCGTGGAGGCGAAAAAGACCCTTGCCATTCTCTCCCACCTCCTCCTCGAGACAAGAGATGGACAGATTCTCGTTTTTGGAACGGACCTTGACGTTGGGATTCAATCGACTTTATCGGGAGAGGTTCTCCAGCCGGGGGCGATCACGTTGCCGGCCAAGAGACTCTACGATATCACTCGTGAACTTCCCCCAGCTCCAATTCACCTCAAACAAGTGGAGGACCACGTCGTCCAGATCACGTGTGAGCGCTCCACCTTTCACGTGAAGGGACTGGCAAAGGAAGAGTTTCCAACCCTCCCCGTGGCGACTAAGGGCCCGAGGGTCACACTGAGTCGACGGGGCCTCAAAGAGATGATTCACAGGACGCTCTTCGCGGTCTCGACTGATCAGACGCGCCCCACCCTGAACGGGGCGATGCTCCAGATCGGGCCTGACGACGCGCGGATGGTCGCTACGGACGGGCACCGGCTTGCGCTGGCCACCGCTCCGCGTGCGGAAGTGCAAGGGGAGGGGATCTCAGAAGCTCTGATCCCTCGCAAGGCCCTTCTGGAACTGGGAAAACTCCTCAAGGATGAAGAGGGTGAGGCGCAGGTGCACGCCGTGGACAACCAGCTCATCTTCATCCTGGATCGCAACATCTTGACCGCACGCCTCTTGGAGGGCCAATTTCCGAATTACCAGCAGGTGCTACCGACCACGAGTAGCGCTGGGGCGATGATCCGGAAGGAGGATCTCCTGGGGGCGTTGCGCCGGACTTCAACGATCGTTGGGGATCGTGCGACACCCACCATTCTTGAACTGAAGACGGGCCGGCTGGTGGTCTCGTGCAGCAACGCCGATCTTGGGGATGCTCGCGAAGAGATCCTGATCGAGTACCGGGGAGCGGATCTCCGGGTCGGCTTCAATGCCCGGTACATCATGGACTTCCTCGGGGTGGTGAACGAGGCAGAGGTGACGCTTCACCTCAATGACCCATTGAGTCCAGCCCTCTTTCGACCAAAGCAAGGGGAGGGGTATCGCTGCGTGATCATGCCGATGCGGATCTGAGGGGCCATGCACGCGCCGATCGAGGCCCGCTACTTCCTCGGCACGGGGGAGTCCTTCCGCACTCACCGGGCAAACGAGCTTATCCGGACCGGTGCGGCGGGATTTTTTTTGCGCGGACGCTTTCGGTCGCCCAAGGGGCCGAGGGGGCCCTCTGGGGCGGTGATGGGAAACGGGTGAGCGATCTGGCGCTGACTGTCAGCGGTTCCGAGGCGCGCGCGATAGCCGAACGAGCGAGGTGAGGAGGCAGATGGAGCACGTCGACGAGCAGGCACACACCTACGGCACGGAACAGATCAAGGTCCTTGAGGGCCTGGAGGCCGTCCGCAAGCGGCCTGCCATGTATATCGGCGGGACCGGTCCGGAGGGACTGCACCGGCTTGTGTACGAGGTGGTCGACAACAGCGTGGACGAGGCGCTGGTCGGCGTGTGCGATCGGATCGAGGTGACCGTACATATCGATAATAGCGTGACGGTTCGGGATAACGGCCGCGGCATCCCGGTGGAGGAGTACCGAGAGACCGGGCTCTCCGCCGTGGAAGTCGTCATGACCAAGCTGCATGCAGGCGGGAAGTTCGAGCATTCGGCCTACAAGGTCTCTGGGGGTCTGCACGGCGTCGGGGTCTCGGTGGTGAACGCCCTTTCGGAGTGGCTCGAGGTGGAGGTTGCCTGGTCCGACGGGAGGCGGTACCTGCAGCGCTACGAACGCGGAAAGCCCTGCGGCCCGCTGGAGGCGGTGGGGAAGGCGCGGCGGACGGGGACCCGGGTAACGTTCCTGGCGGATCCACAGATCTTCGAGGAGGATCGGAACTTCAATCTGGATGTGTTGAGCAACCGGTTGCGGGAGCTGGCCTTCCTGAACAGAGGATTGCGGATTGTCCTGACCGATGAGCGCGCGGAAGCGGCCAAAGGCCAGGAGTTCTACTACACGGGCGGGATCCGGTCCTTCGTAGAGCTCCTGAATGCCAACAAGAATGTCCTGCATCCGAAGCCCGTCTATATCGAGGCCGAGCGCGACAACACGCAGATCGAGGTGGCCCTCCAATACAACGATGGCTATGCGGAGACCGTATTTTCCTTTGCGAACAACATCAACACGCGGGATGGCGGCACCCACGTAATCGGCTTCCGGTCGGCCTTGACGCGCACGATCAACCAATATGCTGCCAACCGGAACCTGGTGAAGGATCTGCGGGTGTCGTTGAGCGGCGAGGACGTGCGGGAGGGACTCACCGCGGTGATCAGCGTCAAGCTCCCCAACCCGCAGTTCGAGGGGCAGACCAAGGGACGTCTCAACAACCCGGACATGAAGGGGATGGTCGAGACCGTTGTCAATGAGAAGCTGGGGGAGTACCTGGAGGAGAACCCCGGGATCGGCCGCAAGATCGTCGAGAAGGCCGCAGAGACGGCTCGCGCCCGGGAGGCTGCCCGGAAGGCGAAGGAGCTGGTCCGGCGCAAGGGAGCCTTCGACGGGGACGATCTCCCGGGGAAGCTGGCCGACTGCTCCGAGAAGGACCCCGCGCTGTGCGAGCTCTACATCGTCGAGGGGGACTCGGCCGGCGGCTCGGCCAAGCAGGGCCGAGACCGCCGCTTCCAGGCGATCCTGCCGCTCCGGGGCAAGATTCTGAACACGGAGCGGGCCCGGACCGACAAGATGCTCTCCTCGCAGGAAATCCGCGTGCTCATCGCCGCCATCGGGGCCGGCATCGATCCGGAGTTCGACATCGCAAAGCTCCGGTACCATCGGATCATTATCATGACCGATGCCGACGTGGACGGCGAGCACATCCGGACCCTGTTGCTCACCTTCTTCTTCCGCCACCTCCGCCAGGTCGTAGAGGGAGGGCATCTGTACATCGCCCAGCCCCCGCTCTACAGAGTGAAGCGGTCCCGGACCGAGCGCTACCTCAAGGGCGATCGAGCCCTCGAGACCTTCCTGTTGGAGGCAGCCGCAGAGTCTCTCAGCGTCCGGGCTGCCGGCGACGGCGGGGTGCTCACCGGCCAGCGCCTGAGCAGCTTGCTCCAGAGAGTCATCAAGTGGCAGCACTGCCTGCGCGCCGTCGAGCGGCGCGGGCGGAATGCCGAGGTCGTGGTCGCTCTCCTTGAGCAGGGAGGGGTCCCGCGGGGGACGCTCACGAACGAGGGAAGGGCCCGCCGGGTCCTGGAGGGGCTTCTCAGGAACCTGCAGGAACAGGTGGAACGGCTCGGCCCCATCACCGGTGACCTGGAGTGGGATGAGGAGCTCGAGGCCTACCGCCTGGTGGTGAACGTGGGCGTCAACGGCCACCTGGGGCGATGCACGATTGACCCGCCCTTTTTGGCCTCGGCCGAGTACCGGGAGCTCGAGGCGGCGGCGCAGGCCCTGAAGCAGCTGGGCGGGCCGCCCTTTACGATCACGGCGGATGGGGAGCAGGCTGAGGCGACGACCTGGAGCGACCTGTACGAACGGGCGATGGCGCTCGCCAAGAAGGGCATGACCATCCAGCGCTACAAGGGTCTCGGTGAGATGAACGCCGAACAGCTCTGGGAAACCACCATGAATCCGGAGACGCGGACGCTCCTCAGGGTCGGGGTCGCTGATGCCCTGGCCGCGGAGCAGATCTTTACCACCCTGATGGGCGACCGGGTGGAGCCGCGACGACAGTTCATCGAGGCCCACGCCCTGGAGGTCACCAATCTGGACATCTAGCCGGACAGCACCCCGCAGGGGTGAGGGGCTGGCTGGGGTGGCGTGACGGAAGACGAGGAGGCTCTGTTGCCCGAAGAGAGCGACAACATCGCCCAGACGCGCATCGGCGAGGTCCGACCGACTGACATCCACGAGGAGATGCGACGCTCCTACGTGGACTACGCGATGTCGGTCATCATCGGCCGGGCCCTGCCGGACGTCCGGGATGGGCTCAAGCCGGTCCACCGGCGGGTGCTCTACGCCATGCACGAGATGGGCCTGGCCTTTAACCGGCCCTACCGGAAGTC
Organism: Methylomirabilales bacterium (SeqCode); assembly: GCA_046758405.1. Taxonomy (GTDB): domain Bacteria; phylum Methylomirabilota; class Methylomirabilia; order Methylomirabilales; family CSP1-5; genus JBHIAD01. Next base: position 1,650 of record JBHIAD010000003.1, on the reverse strand, counting down.
GGCCCGGGTGGTCGGCGACGTGCTGGGGAAGTACCATCCCCACGGCGATGCCGCCGTCTATGACACGGTCGTGCGGCTGGTCCAGGACTTCTCCATGCGGTCCCCGCTGATTGATGGGCAGGGCAACTTCGGCTCGGTGGACGGCGACGCACCGGCGGCGATGCGGTATACCGAGGTCCGCCTGGCCCGGATTGCCCAGGAGATGCTCCGGGATATCGACAAGGAGACGGTGGAGTTCATCCCCAACTACGACGACTCGACCCGGGAGCCGGTCGTCCTGCCGACGGTGCTCCCCAACCTGCTGGTCAACGGCTCCGCGGGCATCGCCGTGGGGATGGCGACGAACATCCCCCCCCACAACCTGGGCGAAGTGGTGGAGGCGGCCCTGTTGCAGATCGAGAACCCAGACGTGACCCTCGACGAGCTGATGCGGGTCCTCCCGGGGCCTGACTTCCCCACGGCGGGATACATCTACGGGCGGCAGGGCGTCCTGGATGCGTACCGGACGGGGCGCGGGCTGATCCAGATGCGGGCCAAGGCGGCCGTGGAGAAGGTGCGGGGTGGGCGCGAGAACATCGTCATCACGGAGCTCCCTTACCAGGTCAACAAGGCCAAGCTGGTGGAGCGGATCGCCGAGCTCGCCCGGGAGAAGAGGATCGAGGGCGTCGCAGATCTCCGGGATGAGTCGGACCGCGAGGGGATGCGGATCGTTTTGGAGCTCAAGAAGGACGAGGCCGCCTTGCCCATCCTGAACTCGCTCTACAAGCTCACCCCCATGCAGTCGACCTTCGGCGTCATCATGCTCGCCCTCGTGGACAACCAGCCCAGGGTCCTCACCCTGCCGGAGCTCATCGGCCACTTCATCGAGCACCGGAAGGCGGTGGTCCTGCGCCGGACCCGCTTCGATCTCCGAAAGGCCGAGGAGCGAGCCCACGTCCTGGAGGGCTATCGGATCGCCCTCGATCACCTCGATGCCGTGATCGCGCTGATCCGAGCCTCGCGGGCTGTGGCTGAAGCCCGGTCTGGCCTGATCGAACAATTCGGCATGTCGGAGACCCAGGCGAACGCCGTGCTGGAGCTCAGGCTGCAACGCCTGACCCAACTGGAACGACAGAAGATCCAGGAGGAGTACGGGGAGACGCTCCAGCTCATCGAGCGGCTGAAGGCGATCCTGGCGAGCGAGGCGTTAGTCCGGCAGTTGATCCGCGAGGAGCTTGAGGGGTTGAAGGCGACGTACGGCGACGTGCGCCGGACGGAGATCCTGGAGGAGACGGCGGAGATCTCCCTCGAGGACATGGTGGCCGACGAGGAGATGGTCGTCACCGTGACCCACAGCGGCTACATCAAGCGGAGCCCGCTGACGGTCTACCGGTCCCAGCGGCGCGGCGGCAAGGGGATGACCGGGATGTCCACCAAGGATGAGGATTACATCGAGCACCTCTTCGTCGCCACCACCCACAGCTACCTGCTCCTCTTCACCAATCTGGGGAAGGTCCACTGGCTCAAGGTGCATGAGATTCCACAGGTCGGTCGGGCCGCCAAGGGCAAATCCCTCGTCAACTTCCTCTCCCTGCAGGAGGGCGAGGGGGTCACCGCCATGATCCCGATCCGCCAATTCGAGGTGGATCGGTACCTGGTGATGGCGACGCG
>JBHIAD010000002.1:0-34149 GCA_046758405.1 Methylomirabilales bacterium (SeqCode) | reverse complement strand
CGATGTAAGGAAAGGACCGACGATCACGAAAATGGTTCTTGACAAAACCATACTCACAGTATTATTAGGAGTTCATTCGTGGTGTAAGTCACGGTTTACAGCGTGGGATGCGAAATGAAACATCGGCGTAGGCGGGAACAGATGGACCGCGAGGCGGTCATTGGCGTGGCAGCGGACCTCTTCCGTGCGAGGGGCTTCGACGGAACCACCCTGGATGACATCAGCAAGGAGACGGGGGTCTCGCGGTTCAAGCTTTACGCCTGGTTCGGTAGCAAGGAGGGCATTCTCAAGGCGGCCTTCAATGCGACCTGGGCGAACATGAACGAGCAGCTTATGGCGAAGCTCCGGGCGGATATGGACTTCCGGCAGGTTCTCGAAACCCTCCTGTTCGTCGTCCTCGACTTCGCCGAGCGGCGGGACCCCATCGCCGCCCTGTTCCTCGAGTTCGCCAGGCGAGAGGGGGTCGACGGGCACCTCCAGCCCGAGGTCCTGCACTTCAACCGGATTCTTGAGGAAGCAATCCAGGCTGCCGTGGACCGGGGTGAAATCCACCCCATCAAACCCGCCCTGCTCCGGAGTATCCTATTTGCTATGGTTGAAGGGCTGGCCTACCAGGTGTTCCTCGGGGAGAATCGGTCAGGGGTTGAGGCGGGGTTCGAACTGCAGGAGATTCCAGGGGCAGTGATGCAATTCATCCAGCCGATCTTCCGGCCGAGGGAGAGTGACCGTCAGTCGTAATGTCGGGGTGGGATGATAACCCGCGTTTCGCCGAGCGGCATGGGACCCTCGCCTTGGTATTCCCCGTAACTGCCCGCGAGGGGAGGGGCAGGTCTAGTGGCTAGGCGATCGAGAAGCAGGAAGCGGGCAAGCAAGCTCGGGAAAGGAGGTATGTCCATGTGTACACGGAGCATCTTAGTGGGAGCTGCGGCAGCGATCCTTCTCCGGGCTGCGGTTGCAGGAGCTGCCGATCCTGGCGAACTGAAGATCCAAGGAGACGTCGCCCTGGCTCTGGATGCGGCTGCGATCAACGACGTGTTGCTTAACCCTGGGGCGGGCGTCGAGCAGGTCAAGATCCAAGATGTCACCGTCGATCCCGTCACGATCGATGTCACGAACATTGCTCCCGATCTCCGTGAGGTGAAGATCGAGGGGATCTTTGAGGGGAGACCCTTCGAGATCAAGCGGGAGCGGGGCGAGGTGGAGTTCGAAGGGGTGGACCTCACGCCTGAGCAGATCCAGGCGCACCTGACTCAACCGGGAGTTGAGCAGCTGAAAATCCAGGACGTCGTGGTGGATCCCACGGGGATCGATATCACGATGGTTGGTCCCGATCTCCGCGAGGTGAAGATCGAGGGCGTCACCCCTGCCGGAATGCCCTTCGAGATCCAGCGGGAGCGGGGCGAGGTCAAGGTCGAGGGTGTGGACCTTGCACCTGCCCAGATCCAAGCCATTCTTGCCCAGCCTGATATCGAGCAGGTGAAGATCGAGGACGTGGCCGTAAATCCCGCGGACATTATCGGTCTCCCCGCCGGCCTCCGTGAGGTGAAGATCGAGGGGACCTTTGAGGGGAGGCCCTTCGAGGTCAAGCGGGAGCGGGATCAGCTCAAGATCGAAGGGGTCACGACCAATCCTGATGAGCTTCTCCGGGATCTCCCCGCCGGCCTCCGTGAGGTGAAGATCGAGGGAACCTTTGAGGGGAGGCCCTTCGAGATCAAGGTGGAGGACGGAGTTGTTCGACGCGAGTTCGGCCATGACGGCAGGCACGGAGACCGGGGGCCCCACAGGGGTGAGGAAGCCGAGGGTCGAGGCAGAGGAAAAGGCCGAGGCGACACCAGTCGAGAGATCAGCCGCGGACATTCCAGGGGTAAGGATCTTGACCACAGCATCCGGGGCCGTGATCGCTCGAAGATCGAGCGGCTTCGCCATAAGAAAGTCGAAAGGCTGGAAAAGATGGAGCGTCGTTCGAGGGATCGGCATGAGAGGTCGGGCCGGATCGAGCGGCACCACCGGGACCGCCATCACCGCCACGAGCGGCGTGGGCGGGATTAGGTAGTCACCGGCCTTACGATCCCTGGGTGGCAGCCTCCAAGGCTGCCACCCTTCTTTCTTTTTCAGCGATCTGAAGAAAGGGTGACACAGGTGAATTTGGCGGCAGGAGAGAATGCAGCCATCTTCCAACGGTGCGAAGGGGGGAGAGGATGGACGGGCGAGTGACGACGTGTGTTTCTGCTCTTTTCCTGGCCACCTGCCTCACCACCGCGGTCACCGGCTGGGCCGCGGAGCGGGAGCACTTCCAGTTCAAGATCGGTGCCGCCTACGACGAGGGGGACTTCGGCACGCCGACCACGACCCGGACCGTGTTTGTCCCGGTGACCCTCCGGTACCTCGGGGATCGGTTCGACCTCGGCGTGACCGGATCCTTCGTCCACTTCGAGGCGGCAGAGGGCGTGACGCTGATCGAAGGGATTGCGGCACAGATCGCGGGCGAGGAGGGAGTCGTGGCGTCGGAGACCGGGGTTGGCGACACGGTGGTCAAGGGTCGCGTCTATCTGTTGGACGATCCGGGCCCCGGCTCACCCGTTCCCGGCCTGACCCCTTTCGTCAAAGTCAAGATCCCGACCGCCGATGAGGACAAGAACCTGGGCACCGGCGAGACCGATTACGGCTTTGGGCTCGAGTTCGACAAGCAGTTCGGGCCCTTCTTCCTCTTCGGGGACGTGAGCTACACGGTGATCGGGGACCCGCCGGGGCGGAACTTGCGCAACCGGCCGGCGGCAAGCGTCGGGGCCGGCGCGGAGCTGTCGCAGGCCATCAGCCTCAGCGCGCTGATCGACTGGCGTCGTTCGCTGGTGGCGGGAATCGATGACCCGGTCGAACTGGTGGGGACCCTGAGCTTCAGGCGAACCCGGACCACCACCGTGAGCCCCTACGTGTTCGTCGGCCTGAGTGACGGGAGTCCCGATTTCGGAGTGGGGTTCGAGCTGTCCTACAGGTTCGGGCGGTACTAGAGTCAAGCGGCCCTCCAGTGGTAGCGGAATCCCGTAAGGGGTATGTGCTTTTCAGGTTGCGGATGGGCGACGCAATTTGTCTCGCAAGTCGTGGTCTTATCCTACCATCAACAATCCCTCCGAGCATGCTTGTTCGTCTAGCGGCAAATGATTTGCGCGCGTCAGCGTGCCATAGGTGAGAGGAGGGGTTCACGGGGGAGGCGGAGCGTTGTCTGCCCGTCCGGCTGCCAGAAGCTGGGAGAGGAACGCGTCGGCCTCCCAGTTGATCTCCAGAAACTGGAGGCCGTGGCGGAACTGCTCCCCCTCGGTGGGTGCGGCCCAGCGAACTTGCGCGCGCTGGCGGATTTCGCCGGTGGGTGTACAGAGCGTGATAGAGACTTCGCTCATGACCGGGAGGAGCTGCGAGAGGATCACCTGTGCCCCCCTCCGGCTGATGTCGGCCGTCCGACCGATCAGGGGATCCCCCGTCCCGAGGGCGGGCTGACACCGGGCCTCGAGTTCGACCGGAACCCTCACGGATCCCCGCCGGACAAACCCCCCCTGGGGGAGGAGCTTGCGGAGCCCCTCCTGCTGCTCGGGGGTGAGCTCGGCGAACTGCATTCCATGGGGGATGTGGCCTTCGGGGGAGGGCTGCCCTGCCCAGGCGACGCGGGCGGTCGCCTCGACGTTTGTCCCCTCTCCTTGGATGATGAGGGAAAGGGTGGTCCCCACGGGATAGCGGTAGTCGAGTTCCAGACAGACCCCTCCCTCGCTGAGGTCCCGGGTCGTCCCGACCCCCGCCCGGGGTCCTTCCTGCTCCCCCTGACACCGAAACAGGACGGGGAGCTGTAGGGGGAAACGGGGGAACTGACGCTGGATCATGAACTGTTCGGCCATCATCTCTCCACAGTCTCCCGTGTGCCCACCATCGGACGAGTCCCGCGGCATCAGAGCTATAGTCCCTCAACCGATGTGGCTTTTCAAGTTACGTGGTAGGTGCGCTCGGGTACAGATGGATGTAGGAGAGCCTGGCCCGAGAGGACGATGGGCGTGCGTCGAGAGTGGCTTGACCGCCGAAGTCCTCAGGGGGTGGAGCGCGATGCGAAGAGCGCACTCGCCATGAGTCCGTCGAGGACGAACTGGATCGCGATGGCTGCGAGGAGCAACCCCATGAGGCGGGTGAGGACCCCGATCCCGGTCTCCCCCAGGCGGCGCTGAATGGGGACCGCGGCCTCGAAGGTGACCCGCGTGAGCCAGGCGACCAGGACGATGGAGCCGTAGACGGGGAGGAGGTTCCACCACGCCACCGACTGGGCGGTGAGGACGATCACCGTCGAGATCGCACCCGGACCAGCCAACATGGGCACCCCGAGGGGGGTGGCGCCCACGTCCTCCTTCTCAATCGCCTCCTCCGTCTCGCGCTCGCTCCCCTGTGTGCGCGACCGGCGCCCCTGGAGCATCTCGAACGAGATCATGAGTAAGAGGAGACCTCCCGCGATCCGGAAAGCCGCCAGCGTGATCCCGAAGACCTTGAAGAGCACGCCACCGAGCAGGGCGAAGCAGGAGAGGACGATGAAACAGGTCCAGGCGGCATGCCGGGCAATGCGGGATCGCCGTGCGGGGCTGTCCTTGCTGGTGAGGACCAGGAAGGTCGGGATGGCCGCGACTGGGTTCACGATGAAGAGGATCGATCCAAAGGCCACCAGGCTGAACTGGCCAAACTCGACAAGACTGGGCCAGGAGGACATCGGGGACTCCGAGGCTTCAGGGGGTTAGATCCAGTCCGTAGAAGTCACAGGCGTTTTCAAAGAGGACTCGCCGGATGGCAGTTTCACCGAGCCCGCGACGGACCATCTCGCGCGCGGCCCGAGGGATGGCGAAGGGGTCCACGCTCATATAGGCGAGGTGGTCCGAATTCAACATGATCCGGTCAGGGCCGTAGCGTTCGACGAGCGCGGCCGCCTCACCAGGACCCGTTGGCCTCAGCGATGAGCCGATACTGATTCCGATCCAGGCCTCTGTCTCTCGCAGGACAAACTCGATGATACTCGCGTCCGCATGGTCCACGACGAGCCGGCGCTCGTCGAGGCCGACCCGTGCGACCAGATCCAAGTCGGCCTCGAGGTAAGTCCGCTTGTACACCCCGGGCGGTGGGAGCGCTTCGGTGGTCAGGTCCACGAGGAAATCCCGAGCCTCTTTGGGGGTTGGTGTGTGAAGAATGACCGGCTTGTCGGTCTCCTTGGCGATCTGAAGCTGGGCGGTGAGGGCCTCGGTCTGCTCCTCGATGGGCCAGGCGAGGCCGAAGTACTGGACCGGGTCGAGGCCGAGCTCGCCGACGGCAACCACCAGCGGGTCCTTCAAGTAGACGCGAAGGGGCTCGAGGAGCTGCTCCCAGTCCCGGATTCGAGTCTGAGAGGAAACAGCGACCGCCGTGTATACCTTGAAGAGGTGGACCTTCTCGGCCACCCGGGCGAGGCGGAGCGGCTGCTCCCAGGAACGAATCATCTCGTCGGGGCCGGGAGGAGTGTTGTAGATCTCGCGGGTGGCATGGGGGTTGCTGCAGGAGAGAACCACGGCGGCGCACCCGGTCATGCCGAGGATCTCCCAGTGGTCCCACGGGAGGCCGTGCGCGTGGCTGTGGGCATCGATGTACAGAACAGGCATGCCGGGTCCCTCTCGGAGGGGGATCGCAGGGTGGCAATGAGGGTACCAGATTCACCGGCTTTCGTCCAACGGACCCGTCGAGGTCGGACATCTTCGGGGCACCCGCCCCTCTCCTTGGGGATCGGAATCCGCTCTCGCTATCCGGGTGGGTGGCGCGGGGACTGAGCTGGGGAAAAAGAGAACAATTGCGACCGGGCGCTTTCACAGACCCCGAGACCTGGAAATGGACTTTCCCAGAAGTTTCGGGAGGTTTGCACGGCGGAGGCCGCCTGGCACAGCGTTTGCTCAGCAGCCTCGTGGATCCTGATGACCTGATGAGTTTGAGTCGTTGAAGGAGGTAACCCATGAGCTGGGTGAAGGCTGTCCTGTTGTCGGTCCTTTTTCTTGCGGCTTGCGCCGGGGGGGCGGCTACCACCCTGGACCAGGAAGCGATGAGGAGAGCGAGGATCGGCGCAGGCGACGGGGGAGTCTCAGGAGCACGACGGGGGAGTATCAGGGACACGACCGGGAAGCCTGTCCGGGAGGCGCACATCAGGGGTCGTGACCAGGCCCAGGAACGGCAGGCTGTGGTGCAACCTGCTCCGGTATCGCCACCACCCCCGCTCCAGGTGCCACCACCGCCTGCCACCGGGCCGCTGCTGCGCTTTGAGCCGGCCTGGGGACTCTACGTGGTCGATGCGCATTCACACATCCTCTTTTATGAAGGGCGGTATTTTTACTGGGATGGGCGCATGTGGTACACGGCCATCCAATGGGGCGGCCCTTGGGCTGCGGTCCAGGTGATACCCGTTCCTGTGGCGCAGGTGCCACCCGGACATCTCCGCGACGGCCCGCCCCCCTGGGCTGGCCCCAAGAAGCAGAAGCATGGACGCAAGAGGTGGGAGTAATCGCCCAGTAGCGGGTAAGCGAGCCCTCGGGGAATCCCCGGGGGCTTTTTCATTCGGTGCCTGGTGATTTGGCTCGCCCGCGCACTTCCGTCGTCGGTGGAGTGGCCTGCACCTCGATTCGGCCGGAGGCCGGCCGGAATAGGATTCCCCTGAGTCGGGTTCAACGAGTAGTAGATCAAGGGGCGATGAGCAGCATCTGGCTGGGGGAGCGGAGGGAACCATGCACCGGTGCAGAGGAGGGACCCTGCTGCTGCTGGTCTGTGTCCTGATCGGGATGGCCGGCTCGGCCCGGTTCCTGGCAGCCCAGGGCCCGGAGATGGTCGGCGGCTCGCCCATCCTGACCGTCTTGCCCGTCGACGCGATCCCGGCCATCGATGATCCGCGGTATGTGACAGTGGCCGAGGCGGACAGGTGGATGCGGCCAGAGGAGCAGGTCCTGGGGATCCGCGACGGCCAGGTGGCCAAGGCCTACTCGACCTGGCAGCTTAACCACCACGAGATCGTGAATACGACGCTCGGGAAGGTGCCGGTGGCCGTGACGTGGTGACCTCTCTGCTATACGGGCATCGTGTATGTCCGTCCGGAAATCAAGGGGAAGCCGCTGACCTTCGGGGTGAGCGGAAAGCTGTGGAAGGACTCGCTGGTCATGTATGACCGAGAGACTCAGAGCCTCTGGAGTCACGTGACCGGGAGCGCGATCGTCGGGAAGCTCAAGGGGATGAAGCTCACCATGATTCCAGCCCTCCACACCACCTGGGCGGAATGGAAGGCGCTCCATCCCAAGAGCCAGGTCCTCGACAAGCGGAGCCGCTTCGGGTTGACCGGAACGCACAACGTCTACGCGGGGTACGTTCGAGGGCCCCAGCTCGGGATCTTCGGGACGACCAATCCAGACGCGCGCCTGCCGGGGAAGGAATTTGTGATCGGCCTCGACCGCTCCGGCGCGCGGATGGCGTACCCATTCCGGCACCTGAGCCGGGTGCCGCTGGTCAATGACGTTGTGGCGGGGGAGCCGATTGCCGTAGTCTTTGCGCGGGAGAGCGCCACAGGAACCATCTTCTCGCGCCGGATCGCCGGTCTGATCCTCACCTTCCGGAATCTCCGCCGGGAAGGCACGGGTCTCTTCATGGAGGACGCCGAGATCGGGACCATTTGGAATGCCCTGACCGGCGAGGCGGTGCGTGGGAAGCTCGCCGGTACACGGCTCGAGCAGGTCCCGGCCACGTTGGCCTTCTGGTTCGCCTGGAAGCAGATCTATCCCGACACTGCCTTCTGGGAACCCTCTCCCTGACTCCTCAGGACTTCGGTCTCTTGCCTACCCCGCCCTGAGGGTGTGGGAAGTGCCTTTTGCATCGGCCCATCGTCTGCCCTTTGAAGGTCCCAGCCGGAGCATCCCTATGCGGGTGGCCTCGCAGCCATCCGGCTGAGGTAGAGCTTGTACAAGACGAAGCTCTGGTCATCTGCAAAGTCCCGGAACTGTATCCCGTGCGGCACCAGCCCGTCACCCCTCGGATGAGGACCCTGCCAACTGACGGTGGCCTTGGCGGTGATCGGTCCTGCCGGAGGCTTGAGCTCCACGCTCAAGATAGTCCCGCGCTCGAGTCTTTCAGGGAGGAAGAGCAGGAAACCTCCGAGACCGATGTTACCGGTGCGACCCTCGATTTCCCTGGTCGTGTTCCTTTCCCGACCGATGAGGCACCGGACAGGGATCTCAGCCGGGAATCGGGGGTGACGGGGAAACGAGCGATTGGCGGCATTCACGACACGGAGGAGGCTCGCCGCCCCAAAGGGCTTCGGTAGAAAGTACTCGGCCCCGGCGCGAAAGGCCTCCTCGGTATAATGCGAGTCCCTCGAGGCCGTGACGCCGATTACGGGGATGCTCTTCAGGGAAGGATCCCGTTTCAGTTCTCGACATGTGCTGATCCCGTCCATGCCGGGCATGATCATGTCCAAGATGATCACGGCGGGATGGACTGTCCGAGCCTGTTCGATCCCGGACAAGCCATCGGCGGCTGTGAAGACCGCGAACCCCGCCTCTTTCAAGATGGAGGTCAGCAGCTCGCACGAATGACGATCGTCGTCAATGATCAGGATCGGCCGTTTTTGCATCGTCCCTCGCTACCCCACATGTCCGGTTTTGCAGAAGGGTGCTGCAAGCCGTGTACCAGCTCCGTCCTGGGCCTGAAATGGTTCGGGGGCGGCCTCACGCGGCGTAGCGCCAACCCATCCCGGCAACCCTCGCCCTCTGGTTCGCCTGGCAAGAGCGCGATCTCGACCCCATCTGTGGCAACCCCGTGTTGACATCACATCTCCTCGACCATAGAGTGGTCCTCGCCCACGGGCTCGGGGCGCGCCGGGGACGGGGAGAGGGGCCATGTCGATCGACGCGAATATCAAGACGGCGGAGGAGCATCTGGAGGCCGACAGGGAGCTGGACCGGCTCTTCGGGACGCTCACCGAGGACTGCGTGCATGAGGAGAGCCTCCTCGCAGCCCCCGTCCGGGGCAAGGCGGACGCCGCCCGGTACTATCAGGAGCTCATATAGCAATAGGAGATGAACACCATGGCAACACAATATGACGCCATCATCATCGGCACGGGGCAGTCCGGGCCGTCCCTGGCCGCACGGCTGGCCGGAGCGGGGATGAAGGTGGCCATCATCGAGCGCAAACTGTTCGGCGGCACCTGTGTCAACACCGGCTGCATTCCCACGAAGACCTTGGTGGCCAGCGCCCGCGCTGCCTACATGGCCCGGCGGGGGGCCGACTTTGGCGTGATGGTCGGCGGCTCCATCGCCGTGGACATGCAGAAGGTCAAGACGCGCAAGGATGGTGTGGTGCGGCGGTCCAACCAAGGTGTGGAAAACTGGCTCAAGAACCTGGAGAACTGCACCGTGTACGAGGGTCACGCGCGCTTTGAGGGACCCCACGTGGTTCGCGTAGGGGAGGAACGGCTGGAGGCGGACGAGATCTTCATCAACGTGGGGGCAAGGGCATTCGTGCCGCCCTTCTCCGGACTCCAGAGCGTGCCCTACCTGACCAACTCCAGCATGATGGAAGTGGACTTCCTCCCGGAGCACTTGATCATCATCGGCGGCAGCTACATCGGCCTGGAGTTCGGGCAGATGTATCGGCGCTTTGGCAGCCGGGTGACCATCGTGGAGAGGGGTCCGCGTTTGATCAAGCGCGATGACGAAGACGTTTCGGACGCAGTCAAGGAGATTCTCGAAAACGAGGGAGTCACCATCCGCCTTGAGGCCGAATGCATCGATGCGGAAAGACGTGGCGAGAAGGTCGTGGTCAACCTTGATTGTGGGAAAGGAGCCAGGGAGGTGACGGGCTCGCGTTTACTCCTCGCGGTGGGGCGTCGTCCCAACACGGATGACCTCGGTCTGGACAGAGCAGGCATCAAAGTGGACCAACAGGGCTACATCGTGGTGGATGACCAACTGCGCACCACCGTGTCCGGCGTCTGGGCCCTGGGCGATTGTAACGGGAAGGGGGCCTTCACCCACACCTCCTACAACGACTACGAGATCGTGGCCGCCAATCTGCTGGACAATGACCCGCGCCGCGTCAGCGACCGCATTCCGGCCTATGCCCTGTACATCGACCCACCCCTGGGCCGGGCCGGGATGACGGAAGCAGAGGTGCGGAAGTCCGGCCGGAAAGCCCTGATGGCCAAGCGGCCCATGACGCGCGTGGCCCGTGCAGTGGAGAAAAGCGAGACCCAGGGCTTCATGAAAATCCTGGTGGACGCCAAGACCAAGGAGATCCTGGGCGCGGCCATCCTGGGAATCGGGGGCGATGAGATCATCCATTCCATCCTGGATGTCATGTACGCCCAAGCACCCTACACCGTGATCCAGCGGGCCATGCACATTCACCCGACCGTGTCGGAGCTGATTCCGACCATGCTGGGCGACCTCAAGCCACTGGCATGAGCCCGCGGAGCCCCGGCAGGGGCGACTGACAATAGCCCAGCGTTTGAGCGTGGCGGGTACTTCACCGCCAGTCTTCTAGGGAGGGCCGAACAAACTCGCTAACTGCTTTCAACCCCGTTCCTGCCTTAGAACCTCCCCTTGAAGGATCTGGGGGGGACCAAGACCTCCGGGGTCGGGTCCTCATTATAAGGGTCAGGTAGCTCCCCGTGGTCAGGGAAGAGATCGATGAAGACGTTTCAGAAGGACCGTCCATGTGTCGTGATCGTGGGAGGTGGGTTTGGAGGACTCTGGGCTGCGCGGACGCTGGCCCGGGTCCCCGTTCACGTTGTCGTGGTGGATCGCAACAACTATCACACTTTTTTCCCACTCCTCTACCAGGTGGCTGCCGCCGAGTTGGAGCCCGAGGAAATCACGTATCCTGTGAGGGGGATTCTGCGGAAGATGCCTAATGCCCAGTTCGCTATGGCCGAAGTCACGGAGATTGACTTTGAGAAGCAGGTGATAAAAACCGATGGTCCAGCGTTTCCCTACGATTTTCTGATTCTGGCGACAGGCAGCACCACACACTTCTTTGGAGTCCCCGGTGCGGCTGAGCGTGCCTTTCCTCTTCGTACCATGGATCAGGCCATCGCTCTTCGGAACCATATTCTGCACTGCTTCGAGCGGGCGGTTCAGGAAAGAAATTCGGAACGTCGCAACCGGCTCCTCACCTTTACCATCGTGGGGGGTGGGGCTACCGGGGTGGAGTTTGCCGGGGCGCTGGCTGAGCTCATCTACAGACCTCTTAGACGGGATTATCCTACCCTCGATTTTCAAGAGGTTCGGGTCGTTCTTCTCGAGGCGGCCGGGAATCTTCTCCCCACGTTCCCTGAAAAGTTTCGGGAGTATGCCCGAACCCGGCTGGGGAAGAAGGGGATTAAGGTTCGTCTCCAGGCGGTGGTGACCCGGGTAGCCCCCGATTCTGTGTACCTAGAGGATGGGGAGGTGATCCCTACGGAAACGGTAGTCTGGACGGCCGGGGTCCGTGGGGATCCGTGTGCAGAGGTTTCGGGCCTTCCCACTGCACGGAACGGTCGGATTACCGTTCTGCCAACGTTACAGGTGCCGAACTACGCTAATGTCTATGTGATTGGAGACCTAGCCTACCTTGAAGAGGAGGGATACCCCATTCCCATGGTAGCCCCTGTCGCCATCCAGCAGGGGGTGCGGGCCGCGAAAAATATCCTGCGACAGCTTGTGGGAGAACCGCTCCGACCCTTCCACTATCGAGACAGGGGGATGATGGCTACCATCGGCCGGAACGCCGCCGTCGCCCATCTTCTGAATCGCTGGGCCTTTACGGGCTTTCCCGCCTGGCTTCTCTGGATGGGTCTACACCTTTTTTATCTGATCGGGTTCCGGAATCGGTTATTCGTAATGGTGAACTGGGCCTGGGACTACTTTTTCTACGAACGGACGGTAAAACTCATCCTCCCTCGGCCTTCGTCGATCGCTTCTCCTTCGCCGTCACCCCCTGAGTCGAAAGGATCGCCCTAAGTCCCTTGTCAGGTGTCTCGTGGAGGATGGTTGCCGATAATCGGTAACCGAATACCGGTCGCCGCAACCATTCGGGCGACATGCTGGTGTAATGACCTCTTCCGGCGGTGGAGGGTCCACGACGGCCGTCGTGGGAGGGCACCCAAAGATCCCGATCCAGGAAAGGTAGCGAGCGAGATAGCCATGGGTGAACAACGTACGGCTTATTGTCTCCTATTGTGGAGGGATTAACGAAGTAGTGCTGAAGCATGGGCTCTGAGGCCGGCTGTGGATTATCTCGGAGTGTGGCGGAACTTTCCCCGGATCTGCACCGACTTTCTAGGAACTAGGGGGAATGGATCGCTAGGAGTCGGGAGGGATCGATCGGTGAGGAAGATCGACCACAGGAGGGCGGATGATGGACAACTTTCAAATCTTCGGACTCCAAGTGGTGCTCAGCCTGATCGGCTACGCACTCATCGCGAAGTGGTACGTGGCGCCGCGCTTGGTTGCGCTGCCACTTTATGACGCGTTGATCCCGTTGCTCTTCCTCCACGTCTTCCGCCACATCGGCCTGGTCTTTCTGGTCCCGGCGGTGGTCGCGCCCACCTTGCCGTCGGCCTTCGCGTTCCCCGCCGCGTATGGCGATCTCCTGGCAGGGCTGCTCGCGCTCCTCGCTATCGTGGCGCTCCGCGCCCGCTGGCCCCTCGCGCTCCCCCTGACCTGGCTCTGCAACATCATCGGGACGCTAGATTTGGTATACGCCTTCTTCCAGGGGACTCGGCTCGACGCGGCCCCCCACATGGGCTCTGCCTGGTACATCCCGACCTTTGTGGTACCTGCCCTGTTTGTCACCCACTTCATGATCTTTGCCATGCTCGTCAAGCGCTCGGCCTGAGGAGATGCCCCCATGCGAGGATCCTCGACTTCGTTCAGAAGAGGCCACTCAGTAAGAAAGGAGGCCAGATCACACCATGAGCGAAGGGACAGATAGCGTGCCGACACTTTTGGGCGCTGGGCCGGTCCGGCCGGGCGGGTCCGACCGATTGTGCGCCGGATTCAGCGCGAGCTTGAGTTGACGGCCACCACAGCGGTCGAAGTGGTTTCGGTGGAAGTGCACAGCCCGGCCCACCGCGCGGGGCTCCGAAAGGGCGACCTGCTCGCCGGTCAGCTTGACGATTCTACGGGGTGGTGAGCGGCGAGAGGTCCAGGTCGTGCCGGGCGAACGGTAGGCCGTGCCCGGGCAGTTTGCCGACGCCCAGCTCACGCAGCTCCCGGTGACCCTCGCCTGCTGGTTCATCTGGAAGCAGAGTACTCCGATACCGCCATCTAGGAACCCTCTTGCTGACTCCCCAGGGCTTCGGTCCTCCGCAGCTCACCCCGGGAGCGCCGAGAGGGACTAAGTCTCCCGATCAAGGACTTTCCCGCTGAGTCTTCGTTTGCCTGTGGGAGCTGCCGATTGGAGCGTCTCTAGGTAGGCGATGCCGCAGCAATCCGGCTGAGGAAGAGCTTGTAGGAAACTGAGCTCGCGTCATTGGCGAAGCCGTGGAACTGGATCCCATGCGGCACCCACCCCTTGCCAGCGGGTTGAGAGCCATGCCATCGGACGATGGCCTCGGCGGTGATGGTCCCTTCTGGGAGCTTCAGCTGCACGCTCAGCAGGGTCCCGCAGTCGAGCCTTTCGGGGAGGAAGACCGAGAGGCCGCCGAGGGCGACGTTGCCTGTGCGGCCCGCGATTTCCCGGCTCGCATTTCCCTCCTGACCGATAAGGCACCGGAGGGGGATCTCAGCCCGGAACCGGTGGTGGCGCGGGATGCAGCGCTTGTCGGTATTTCCATCAGTCGACCGCACACTCTGCTGCACCATCCGGACGAGGCTCGCTGCCCCAAAGGGCTTCGGCAGAAAGTACTCGGCCCCGGCCCGAAAGGCCTCCATGCCATAGTGTGAGTTCGCCGATGCCGTGATGCCGATCACGGGGATGCTCCTCAGGAAGGGATTCTGTTTCAGTTCCCTGCACGTAGTGATCCCGTCCATGCCGGGCATGATGATGTCCAGGAGGATCACGGCGGGGTTTGCCGCCCGGGCCGTTTGGATCCCGGACAAGCCGTCGGGGGCCGTGAGAACGTCGAGACCTGCCTCTGTCAAGATGGAGGTCAACAGCTCGCATGAGTGGGGATCATCGTCAATGACCAGGATCGGGTGTTTTTGCATCGGATGTGGCTGCCTCGGCGCGTCTGGTTCAGTAGAGAGGTAGTGCAAGAGGTGTGCCAGAGGCCTCCTCGGTTCCCTTGGCACGCCGTGGCCGGCGAAGCGGTGAGGGGACACCCTGCCGGCCGACTGCTCGAGCAGCTCCCGGCGGCCCTCACCTTCTGGTTCCACTGGAAGCAGATCCACTCCGACCCTGCCCTCTGGTAACCCCGCCGCTGACAGATCGCCCTCCTCGGCCGTGGGGTCTCCCTTCCAAGCGGCAGGGCCAGGAGACACGCCTGAAGGGTCCGAAGGCCCGGAACCCCCGACTGTTTCGGGATTGGGTGTTGTGCCGTCATCCGTCGGATCAACACATCAGAGGAGAGGGTGCTGAAGGATAGTCAGTTGAGCGATCGATCATTCCGGTTTACAATGCCCCCCGATCCGGTATTCCCAGCGGGCAGGCCCCTGGTGCAGATCGCCGCAGTCGAGATATGTGGAGATGGCTTCGCGGATGACCGGGCGCCCGCGCCCGTGGTCCCCTCGAATCAGCTGAGAAGGGTAGCGCGTCTTGGGCCTGATCAATACCATCACCGTGCTGGTTTGCTTATCCGCGGTGTTCAGCTATCTCAACGTCCGTTTCATCAAACTGCCCATCAAAATCGGCCTGATGGCCATCGCACTCGCGATGTCGCTTGCGCTCGTGGTCCTCGGTAAGCTCGGGGTCGGCCTTCCGGGTGAGGCCAGGGCCTTCGTGGAGGGAATCGACTTTAACGCGACCCTCTTGCACGGCATGCTTAGTTTCCTGCTATTTGCCGGCGCCTTGCATGTGAATCTCGACGACCTGCTGAGCTACAAATGGTTTATCGGGACCGTGGCGACCGCCGGGGTGGTGCTGTCCACCGGCATTGTCGGCATCCTTGCGTATTTCCTGTTTGGCCTCGTTGGGCTGGATCTTCCCTTCATCGACTGCCTGTTATTTGGCGCCCTGATCTCGCCCACCGATCCGATTGCGGTGGTGGGTATCTTGAAACAGATTCGCGTTCCCAAATCACTCGAAATAAGGCTGACCGGTGAATCTTTGTTCAATGATGGCGTGGGCGTGGTGGTTTTTCTGGCGCTCTTGGGTGTGGCCATCAATGGTGAGGCCACTCCGGCGGGGGTTGCACTCCTTCTCGTCCAGGAGGCCCTTGGGGGCGCGGCCCTGGGATTTGCAATGGGGTATGCTGCCTATCTGATGTTGAAATCGGTGGATAACTATCAGGTGGAGATTCTCGTCACGTTGGCGCTGGTGATGGGAGGCTATGCGCTGGCGAATGCCCTGCACACCTCCGGGCCCATCGCTGTTGTGATTGCCGGGCTGCTCATCGGGAATCACGGTCGCCGCTTCGCCATGTCCGACACATCCCGTGAGCATCTTGACTCCTTCTGGGAACTCATCGACGAGCTGCTCAATGCGATCCTGTTTGTGCTGATCGGGCTGGAAGTGCTGGTGCTGAGCTTTCAGCGGCAGTATCTCCAAGCCGGGCTGGTTGCCATTCCGATCGTCCTGTTTGCGCGCTGTCTCAGCGTCGGCTTGCCTGTTCGACTGTTCAGCCTGGTCCAGGAGTTCAGCAAGAAAGCGACGATCATCCTGACGTGGGGGGGATTACGCGGGGGGATCTCCGTTGCCCTGGCGTTATCACTGCCACCGGGGCATGCGCGCAATGCGATCGTGACGGTCACCTACGCGGTCGTAGCCTTCTCGATCATCGTGCAAGGATTGACGATCGGCAGAGTGATTCGATCTGCATCCGTGGCTCCCGAATCCTCAACAGCCTACCCGGGATAAGGGTGAGGCCTTTGTGCCCATTATCCCGGTGGGTTGTTTGCTCCGTCGGATATGGCGGGAAAGGCAAAGGGCCATGGATCTCTTCCGGCTAGCGCCCCAGCTCGGGGGATCTCGCGCTCACCTCGAGGCGAAGCAGTCGACGGGTGGAGGTCTTCAGATCATCCAGCATGGCATAGAGGCAGGGGATCAGGATGAGGGTGAGAACGGTGGCGAAGGAGAGGCCCCAGACCACAGAGATCGCCATGGGGGAGAGGAACTTCGCCTGGCCCGACGCGAAGAAGGCCAGGGGGATCAAGCCGCCGACGGTGGTGATCGTGGTGAGAAGGACCGGTCGCAACCGCGCCACACCCGAGGCCAGGATCGCCTCGTCGCGCCGCGTCCCTGTCTGCCGGGCGCGGTTGATGAAGTCCACTAAGATTAACGAATCGTTGACGACCACTCCGGCCAGCGCGGTCAGGCCCATCATGGAGAGGAAGCTCAAGGCCTCTCCCATGATGAGGTGCCCGATGACGACGCCGTCCAGGGCAAAAGGAATGGCGGCCATGACGATCAGGGGCTGCACGAAGGATTTGAAGAGTGACCCGAGTAGGAAGTAGATCAACAGGAGAGCGATCAGAAAGATCTGCGGCAGCGCCGCCAGCGATGCCTCCGCCTCCTGCCGTTCTCCCTTCACGGTCATGCGGTAGCCGGGGAAGCGGCTGCCCACATCCGCAAACTTTCGCTTGAGCCGGTCGGCGACCTGGAAGGCATTCGCCTCACGAGTGTCCACGTCGGCGAAGACGGTGATCGTGCGCTTCTGGTCGTCCCGCCGCACCTTGCTTGTCCCGATCGCCGTATCGAGTTGGGTCACATCCCGGAGGAAGACCTTCTCGCCCGAAGGGAGCGTGAGCTTCATCCCCGCGACGGTCTCCAGTCGCTGCCGGGCCACCTGGGGGAAGCGCACGACGATCGGTACGTCCTCATCTCGCTGCTGGATGGTGGAGGCCTCCACCCCGAGGAATCCCTGCTGAACCTGGCGGGCGATCTGACCCAGGTTGAGCCCGAGGGCGCGAGCCTCCGGCCGCAGGGTGATCTGTAGCTCCTCCTTCCCTTCGGTGAAATCATCCCGGACATCCCGAACCCCGCGGAAAGCTCGCAGGAAGGCCTTGACCTCGTCGGCCAGATGGCGCAGGACCGTGATGTCGTCTCCCGCCACCCGTGCCTCGATCGCTGGGCCACCGGGGCCCGCTTGGGTTTTCAGGAACTGGATCTTCGTGATCCCTGGGATCTCAGCCATGCCAGCACGGAGGTCCTTGATCACCGCATCCACGCTCCGCCGCCGGTCCTCCTGAAGCTCCACCATCAGCTGCCCCAGGTTCGGTCCCCGCTCGGCCCGGTGGACGTCTAGGAACGTGATCCCGACGTTCGTGGCCAGGGACTTCAGTGCTTGGGGTGGCAGGCTGAGCACAACTTGTTCCGCCCGCTTCGCCACTTGCAGCGTGTCCTCGATCTTCGCCGTGGGTGAGGTCTCGAAGTTGACGAAGAACTGGGATGATTCGAACTCTCGGAAGAGCACGAAGGGAATCCGGTACCATGCCGTCGCAGCGAGGAGGATGGTGATGCCGAGGAGTATTGCGGTCGTCACGTAGCGCCAGCGAAGTGTCATCGCCAGCAGGCCCTGGTAGGCCTGCCGCGCCCGATCCAGCCAGTTTTGGTGCCGGCGACGCACTCGCGGTGCGTATGCAAGAGTAATCGCGTCCGCTAGGTGGGAGGGGAGAACCACCAACGCTTCGAAGAGCGACGCGAGAAGCGTGAAGGTCACCACGAGCGGGATGGGCGCCAGAAAGACCCCCATGGTCCCCGGGACCAAGAGGAGCGGGAGAAAGGCCGCGATCGTGGTAGTGACCGTCGTGATCACCGGCCAGGCCACCTCGGCCGTCCCTTGGATGGCCGCTTGTCGAGCATCCATCCCTTCCTCAACATGGCGGTAGACGTTCTCGGTCACGACGATCGCGTCGTCGACCAAAAGTCCCAGGACGAGGATCAAGCTGAAGAGCGAGATCATATTGAGGCTTATCCCGTATACCGACATGAGGACGATCCCCCCGAGCATGGCGAAGGGAATGCCCAGCCCGGTCAGGAGGGCGATCCGGGTCCGCACGAATATCCATAGGGTAATCAGGACAATGGTGAGCCCGATGGCACCGCTAAACCGGAGGGTGTTCAAGCGCTTCTGGATGAAGATCGAGAAGTCGTTGTAGACCCCGATCGTTACGGTCTCCGGCAACCGGGCCTGGACCCGTTCCACCAGCGCCCGCACGCGGGCGGCGATGTCGATCGCATCACCGGTGCGTTCCTTGATGACAACGAGGTTAATGCCTGGGCGACCGTTGAACCGCCCGATCGTGGTAGCCTCCTCGAAGGTCTCCCGGACGGTCGCGATATCCCCGACGGTGAGGGGATGCCCGCCTGGCGTCGCTCGGACGATGATCTGCTCGACGTCACGGGCTTCGGCAGCCTCCCCCAAAGTCCGCACGAGGATCTCGCCCCGCGCGGTCTTCAAGGTTCCGCCAGGGACGTTCCGGTTGTGGCTGGCAATGGCCGCCCGAAGGTCATCCAGACTCAGATGGTACCGCTCGAGCTCGGCTGGGTCCGCCTCGACCCAGATCTGTTGTTCGCGGATCCCCAGAATCCGGACGGCAGCGACACCCCGGAGTCGGCGTAGGTCGTCTCGGAGATCCTTCGCCATCCGCCTGAGCGTTGCCTCGTCGATCTCCCCTGCGAGCGAGACCGTAATGACCGGGAAGGAGGACTTCACCTCACGGACCTGCGGCTCCTCGGCCTCTTCTGGCAGGTTGGTCACATTGTCGAGCGCCGCCCGGACGTTGCTCAAAGCCCGGTTCATGTCCGTGTCCGGTTGGAACTTGAGCAGGATCTCGGACCGCCCCTCCTGCGAGACCGACTGCAGCTCTTCCAGCTCATCGATGTCCGCCACCTCGGCCTCGATCTCCGCCGTGATGAGCTTCTCGACCTCCTCGGGAGAGGCCCCGCGATATACCGTGATGATCTGGATCGCCTGGCGGGAAAACTCAGGGAAGAGTTCTCGGTGCATCCGAAGGTAGGTCACGAACCCCGCCCCCAGGACGAACAGCGTCAGGAGGTTCACCAGCACCCGGTTCTGGACGGCGAATTCCACCAGCCGTTTCATGGCTCGAGGTCCCGCGTCTCGACCACCCGGATAGCGGCCCCGTCCTGGAGCAAACGCTGGCCCGTCACCACTAGGAGCTCACCGGGTTTAAGTCCCTGGGTGATCAGGTGCCGAGATCCGAAGGTGCGGGCGATCGTGACCGGCCGGCGGCGGACGATCCCCTGCTCCGGATCGGCGACGAAGGCCACCGGTGTCCCTCCCTTGGTGAGCACGCTCGCCCGGGGAATGAGGATCGCGTTCGCGTAGGTATGCACCGGAATGCCCACACGCGCGAAGAGTCCAGGGAGGAGCCGTGCGGGACCTCGATTCTCGACGAGGACCTCCACCGGGAAGGTACGGGTATCCAGATCTGCGCGAGGGCCGATGTGTTCGACCTGGCCCTCTCGCGGCCCGGGCAATCCTCGCACGCTGACGGCGGCCGGAGCCCCTGGCCGGAGGAAGCCGACATCATCTGCGGGGATCTGGATGAGGACCCTCACCTGGGCGATGTCCGCCAGCCGGAAGAGGACCGTTCCCGGGGCCACGTGCTCCCCGAGCGTGACCCGCTTCTCCGATATCAGCCCTGTAAAAGGGGCCCGCACCTGGGTGTCGGCCAGGGCCTGCCGCGCCCGGGCGAGCTCTGCCTCCGCCGCGGCCAGGTCCGCTTCCGCGGCCCTGGACTGGGCCTCTGCCTCTCGGAGTCCACTCTCGGCCCGCTCCAATTCCTCCTGGGCCCGGCGGAGTGCCGCCTCGGCCCGGTCTGCCTCTTGCTGGGCCACCCCCCCTTCCTGGAGGAGAGTGGCCAGTCGGCGGTATTCGGCCTCAGCCAAGCGGAGTTTGTCCCGGTTGATGCTGATCAGGGCCCGCTGCCGTGCCATATCCACCTTCCGCGCCCCGACCTGGGCCCGGGCTCGGCCCACGAGGGCCTCTTGCCGTCGCACGTCGATGCGGAAGGAGGTGGGGTCAATCTCGGCGAGGAGCATCCCTTGCTCTACGCCAGCGCCCAGTTCGATTTGGGGAGGGATGCGGGCGACCGGCCCGGCGACCTTGACGCTGACTGCCGCTTCGCGGATGGCCTGGACGGTTCCGAGCGCCTCCAGCCGGTGGGTGAAGTCGCGTGGGGTGACCCGCGCGACTTCGACGGGCACCGGTACCGGCGTGGGAGTGGGCTGGCGGGGTTCCTCTACTGCCTGGATCAGATAGACGCCCCCGGCAGTAATCAGAACGATCGCCAGGATCAACAGCCCCGACAACCCGCGCCGGCTCATGGTTTCAGGCTCCGCAGGATCGTTTCCGTGAGATGTTGCCGCATGGCATCCAGGTCGAAGGCCTCGCGATCACACAGCCACTGCAACACGAGGCCGTCGAGGGTGGCCAGGATGCTAGCGGCAGCGAGGAGCGGGTCCTCGCATCGGAAGGAGCCGTCCTGTACTCCGGCGGCGATGATGGCTGCCACATCGCTCCGGGCGACGGCATAAGCCTTTTTGAGACGCGTCTGAAGGAGCGCCTGCTGCTCGCCGCGGCCTCCCTCGGCCCAGAAGTCGAAGAAGACCAAAAAGAATGGCTCCCAGAGGAGGAAGGTCTGGAAGGCCACGGCGATGAACCGCTCCAACAGGAGGCGGGGCTCCTGGATCCCCTCGAGCTCCTTCAGGTAGAAGGCCTTGAGTTCGCCGAGCATGTGGTCGTGGAGCGCCAGGAACAGGTCGGTCTTGCTCCGGAAGTAGTCGTAGACTGTGCCCTTGCCGATGCCAGCCTCATCGGCGACCGCTTCCATCTTTGCCCGGTGGTAGCCCTCTCGGGCAAAGACCCGCATGGCCGCTCCGAGGATATCCTTCCGTTTCTTATCTTTATCAACAATTATAGGCACTTGTGCGATCCATATCAGAATGACCGACCAACCGGTCATTTTCATTATCCCACCGGATCCTTTGTACTGTCAATTTCATTTTTTGGCTTCGATCCATCCTCTTGCTGACAGAACACGAAACCTATGGTAAGGGTACTGTCGAGCGCTTCCTGATAGGTAGGTGTAGTTCTGAGTGATGCTCAGGCCGCTTGGGCGTGGAGCGGAAGGGAAGAGGAGCGAAGCACATGGAAGAGCCGACGCGCGAGCAGCGGCGGCATCCCCGCTGGGTGATTCAGGAACGGTTCACAGGACGGATTACGGCTTCCGACGACGCCGCCCTGATGGATCTCAGCCCCGGTGGGGCCCAGATCGAGTACGCGAACATCGTCCCGCCCGGGACCGTGGCGAGCCTGGCCTTCCCCGTCCAGGGGCGCACCCTGATGCTCCAATGCCGGGTCGTCTGGTCGCGGGCCGCCGGGACACAGGCCGGCGCGGCCGGAGAGCCAGAGGTGGTCTCTCGGAGCGGGCTTCAGTTCCTGAACCTATCGGACACCGCTCAGCACCTGCTCAAACAGTACCTGGTCTCCCTGCGGCAGGAAGGCCCCAGTCCCGAGCCGGCGTGATTGGCGGCGCCATCCGGGGTCTGAGGGAAGACAGGAAGAGACGTTGTGATAAATGGGCGCTGTCCCTGAAATCTCTATGAAGGTCACGATGCTACTCGCCGATGCCGCCCAGGTCGTTGGTGGCAAACTCTACATCCTCGGCGGTGGATGGTCGCTGATCGGACCCGATCCGACGCCCATGGCGATCGTCCTCAAAATCGACGTGCCCTGGGATCAAGCTAACGTGCGCCACAGTCTCAAGTTGGCACTCTTAGATGACGACGGGAAGCCATTTATAGTGCCGACCCCGACCGGCGACCGTCCGGTCGAGCTGACAGCCGATTTCGAAGCTGGTCGACCACCAGGATTAAAGCCCGGGACCCCATTGGGGGTTCCGCTGGCGATTAACATTGGTCCCTTACCGCTCAAACCTGACACAGGATACGTATGGCAATGTTCAGTCGACGATCGCACGGCCGAGGATTGGCGGCTGCCATTCACAACCCGACCGGCTCAGCAGCCTTCCCAGCGTTAATCCGCTTGCACCTCGTGATCCACTTGCCAGCCCGCCTATGCTAGAGCAATCTCCGCCTGACACAAGTCCCCCTTTTATTTTGCTTTCATTGACTTTTTGCAGGGGCGCTGCTACGGTTGCGGTGCGAACTGGGCGGGAAGGGTCGAGCCTCGGGTAGTGGAGGGGAGTGAAGATGCCGGAGGGCGGGATGCGGGTCCAAGAGCGGATGAAGACGGATCTAACCACAGTCACCCCCTTGGATAGTGTTCGGACGGCCTGGGCACTCCTCCGGGCCCATAAGATCCGGCACCTGCCCGTCGTGGAGCAACATAGGCTGGTGGGACTTGTCACCGACCGGGACATCCGCCTCGTCTTCCCCTCGGCAGTCGTGGGTCAGCAAGAGCAGGACGCCCATGAGGCCTTGGAAAAGGTCTTGGTGCGGGAGATCATGTCGCAGCCGGTGCTCACCGTGTCTCCGACGGACACGATCGCCGACGCCGCCCGTCTCCTCCTCGAGAAGCGGGTCACCGGCCTTCCTGTGGTGGAAGGGGAGCGCCTGGTGGGGATCATCACGGTGATAGATGTTCTCGAGGCCTTTGTCGAGGTCATGGAAGGGAAGGTTTCCGGATAACCCGCCAGTCCCCTACGATCTCTCTCTCGGCCACGATCCCCCGCATGGAAGACCTCCCGCCCCAACTGGGTACAGGACCGAAGGGGTCGGTTCGTGACCTCGGGCACAAGGTCCCTTTGTGATCCACTCGAAGGACGTCGACCCGCCTATCTTCCTGGAGATTCCTCGGAAGGGGGGAGTGCACCCCCCTCGTCCGCAGGCCCCTGGCGCTCGGTTTGCTGGGGGCCCAGCCTTTTTTCCAGTCTCCGCCGACGCTTCTCCTCCTGCCGCGTCTTTCGGACGAGCTCCTTCTGGCGCTTAGCCCCGCGGTAAACTCGGGACCTCCTTGCCATCAATACATACCCCGGCGGCCGCCGCCGCGCCCCCGGTCGAAGCCGCCGCGCCCTGGCCCTGGGCCGCGTCCTCTGGGCTGCTGCTCACGGGCCATGCTGACTGTGAGGCTGCGCCCACCGAGCTCACGGCCGTTCAGGGCGTTGATGACCGCCTGGGCCTCTTCTTGACTTGCCATGTCCACAAAGGCGAAGCCGCGGGGGCGCCCGGAGATCCGGTCTGTCACGACCTTGATTTCGAGCACCTGACGGCCGCCCTCCTCAAAGAGGGTGCGCAGTTGTTGCTCATCCACAGTGAAGGGGAGATTGCCGACGTACACTCTCGAACCCATCCGTCCTTCTCCTTTCGGGACACTGACTCCCGTACTGCCCTCGGCGGACCACGCGCTGATCAACGGTTCTGCTGACGCCTAAGGGCTCGGCTTAGCTGCCGACGGCGCCGCCGCGCCGCCTCGCGAACCTTTCGACGCTTCCGCTCCCCCGGTTTTTCGTAGTTCTGCTTCCGCTTTAGCTCCCGGAGGATCCCATCACGCAGGATAAGGCGTTTGAAGGCCCGGAGCGCCGATTCGAGCCCGCGATCATCCACGGTGACCTCGAGGGGACGCCGGTGTGAGGGGTTCGAGCTGGCCTGCTGCCACTCGTCATCGCGCCGCCGAAATGCTGGCATTCTCCCCCCATTGCCTCTTGCCGTGTCTGCCTACAGCATGACCCATCCTGCCAACGAAAAAGCCGCTGGACCCAGTCCTCGCGGCATCGTCAGGACCAAAAGGCGGAACCGTGAGAAAAGGTCTAAAGACTATAGGTGGTTCTTCGGTCACCTGTCAATTACTTCTTTTTTTGCATCCGGACGGGAGCGGACACCCGCCCCGATTTCGTGGTCGCCCCCTCTGAGGGCCTCTGGGGAAGGATTTTCGGTGGAGAAAAGGGGAAAGGGGTCGCGGCAGAGATGGCGAAGCCCCGATTCGGTCGGGTAGGTTCACCATCCCCGGCGTCCCCGTACCTTTGTCGTTGAACCCGTGGGCGGCGAGCGAGGCAGCAGGCGAGGGGCGTTCGCCCGATTGAGATCGTTTCTACTGTGGTGACGATCGAGCCAATGGGAGGGAGCGAGTGGAGTGATCTGCCCGGAGCCGCAGCGGGCTTAAGCCCGCAGGGGGAACCGGACCGTGAAGGTGCTGCCCTGGTCTGGCCCACCGCTGGCAGCCTCGATGCTTCCCCCGTGCAGCTCGACCAGCTTCTTCGTAAGGGCGAGGCCGAGTCCCGTCCCCTGGTAGCGCTTCGCCAAGGAGGCATCGAGTTGGGTGAATTCCTGGAACAGTTTTGGCATGTCTTGGGCCTTGATACCGATCCCCGTGTCCTGGACGGCAATCTCAAGGAACTCGCCGGCCCGATGGGCATCCACCCTCACTTGTCCTCCCTCGGAGGTGAACTTCACGGCGTTCGAGAGGAGATTGTAGAGGATCTGGTTGAAGCGGATCGGATCGACGGAAAAGGTTAAAAGGTCATGGGCCACGGTGAGTTCCAAGGATTGGTGTTTCTGCTCGGCCTGCGCCCTCACGAGGTTGAGGGTCTCCTGCAGGGCTTCCCGGATCGGCAGATGCTCGAGATGCATCTCCAGCTTCCCGGCCTCGACCTTGGAGAGGTCCAGAAGATCATCAATGAGGGCCAGCAGGTGCCGCCCGCTCGAGAGGACGTTCCGCACGTACCGTTGCTGCTTCTCAGTCAGGGGGCCGCAGGTCTGGTCCTCCAAGAGCTCCGAGAAGCCGAGAATGGAGTTGAGAGGGGTCCGGAGTTCGTGGGAGATATTCGCGAGGAAATCTGACTTGTGGCGGGAGGCTTCGTTCGCCTGGCGCAAGGCTTCCGCAAGCTGGGCGCTGGCGGCCTCAATTTCCCGGGTCCGCGCTTCCACCTTCCGCTCCAGGTCTTCGGCATGAGCCTTCGCCTCGACGTAGAGCCGGGCATTCTCGATTGCGGTGGCTGCATGGGCTGCGATGGCGGAAAGCAGGTTCTGATCATCCTCAGTGAAAGTGGGCCCAGTCAGGCTGTTCAGCACCTGGATGACGCCGATGACCTTGTCACGGGTCTTGAGGGGGACGCAGAGCGCTGACCGGGTCCTGAACCCCGTGTCCCGGTCCATCCCCTCGTAAAACCGGGGATCCTCCCGCACGTCCGGGATAATGAGGGGGGCACCATGCTGGCACACCCAGCCTGCGATCCCCTGCCCTACCTTCAAACGACGCCCTTGTATGAGTTCTCCGGACTTCCCCAACCCGATCCGAAACACCAGCGTGTCTTCCCTGTCGTCTTTTAACAGAAGAGAGCTGGCCTCCACGATCATCAAGGCGTGAATTCGCTCCATGATCAGGGGGAGCAGCTCCTCCAGGTCCAAGGTCGAGGTGAGGAGCGAAGCCAGGTCGTTCAGCGCCGCCAATTCCCGGATCCGTCGAAACAGCGGACTGACGTCCCGGATGAGGAGCAGCTGCCCCGTTACCCAGCCATCGCCGTGGAGGTTCGTGATCGTGACCTGGAAGGTCGACGCCCGATAGCTGTACACGAGCCGCTCGGTAGCCAGCCCCTCTCGCGAGGTCAGGGTCCTCAGGGCCTGGAGGAGCGGATCGTCCTCGCCCACCCCCAAGATCGTCGCGAGTGCGGTCCCTATCAATTCTCGCTCAGGGCGAAGCAGCAGTGCGGCCCCGGCCGGGTTCACATACAGGATTCGGTGAGAAGAATCGAGGAGGAAAATACCTTCACCCAGGTTTTTCAGGATGGCGTTCAGGTGGGTGGTGTGGGTGAGCAGTTCAGTGACGATCGTACGGGGCCGAACCTCATCGACACCGCGGATCTCTTGGGCCCAGGTGGGCGGGGCGGTCCCTTCCTCGAACCCCTTGAGGATCACG
Organism: Methylomirabilales bacterium (SeqCode); assembly: GCA_046758405.1. Lineage (GTDB taxonomy): Bacteria > Methylomirabilota > Methylomirabilia > Methylomirabilales > CSP1-5 > JBHIAD01. The sequence goes on along the minus strand of JBHIAD010000002.1, from coordinate 8,153 downwards.
AAGAGGTCCTGCAGGATTGCCTCCCCGCTACGCTTCGCGATGAAGGCATCGGCCCTGACGTCCTTCAGCCAGTGGGCGGCCTCGGGGGCCGCCCCTGTCAGGACGATGATCGGGATTGATCGGAGCCCCGAGTCTTCCTTGAGGTGGCGGCAGATTTGGACCCCGTCCACCTTTGGCATGACCAGGTCGAGAATGATGTAGTCTGGCCGTTTCCTCCGGACCTGGTCGAGTACCTCGATGCCGTCAAAGGCGCAGAGGACTTGGTAGCCCTTCGCTTCGAGGGCCTCTTGCATCAGGGTGACCAGAAGGCGGTCGTTGTCGGCGACTAGGACGTTCCGCGACACAATCCAATCCTCTTAGCGCCGATGGCTCAGGAACATGTCCTTCCCCCTCTCCCGGCGACGTTACCAGGGGCTGGCCCCCTGGAGTTTGTGATAGGTTTTGGCCGAAGGATGGTCGTGGCACACGCGTGCCCGGCAAGAGTCAAGGCGGATACAGAACCCCAGCGGGGACATGCGTGGTCGGCCTTCCTCACAGTCCCCTCCGGTGTTCTCTTCGGTTTTCGCGCTCCGGGGCGGGTTTTTGCATTTGCCGTGCCAGGACTCTCTGCGGGCCTCTAGGGGGTGAGGTCCGAGAAGAGCTGGCTCCGCCTGGTGGTCTGCCATGAGTCATCTGTATTCCGCCCCTTGCGCCCTGTGGTAAGGAGGGGAGCGCAGACCTCACCGCGCTGCCTTACGGAGTGATTGCCGCTGTGAAAGGGTATCGGAATGTCCCGCAGGGGAAGTCGTGAGATTCGCCTTTGCTATTCCAGCCTAGGACCTTGCTCCTTCAATTCACGCAGCTTTTCCAACACACGCTTGGCCCGCTCCACATAGGATTGGGCCTGTTTATTCGTCGGATCCAGCCGGAGGGCTTCTTCCCAGATCTCCTTTGCCTTGGCAATGCGTTCGGCTCGGTACAGGACACTGCCGCGCTCGAGGAGGGTGGCCACTCTGGTTGAGACCGCGGTATTGAGCTGCCGGTGTAGTCGTTGGACTTCGGGATCCCTGGGGTCGAGTTCCATGAGCATACCCATGGCCTCTCGCGCCAGCGCGAAGTTCCCTTGATCCATTGCCACTTCCACCCGGGCGATAAGTCCCTTTGATGTGCGACGGAACTTCTTTCGCTGTGTGCGCTGTCTTTGCCGGCGCGCTTTTTCTTCGTATTTTGCCCTCTGCCCTTGCAGGCCTGTGAGAGCGTGTTCGACTGCCTCCGATTGGTCCAAACGGCTCGCCACGGTCAGGCACCTTTTCGCCAGATCAAAGTTCTTGTCGCTTATCGCCCGTAGGCCGCAGGCGAGGAGCCGGTCCGAGGCGTCTTTGCGCGCGTTCCGGGTTCGCCGCAGGTCCCATTTTGCAATGTAGCTATCCAGATCGACACGGGAAAGCTCTTCGCGGAGTGGAGCCTCCTCGCTCAGCCATTTGCCTCTTACGATGAGGATCTCGGTGTTGAGCTCTTGGATTCGCCGGGCTTGTGATCTGAGCAACTCGTCGTGGGCCTCTTGTAGCGTCGGGCTGGACGGAATCCTGGCGAGGCCGATGTAGAGATGTCGAAAGGCGTCGGACCAGTTTCCGGCTTTCAGGTGTTTGCGTATGTTCCTGAGGATCCTTCGCGCGTATTCTCCGGCGAGCTTCTCCACCTCTCGAAGTTTTGTCCGCAAGGCCTGGTAGTCCGGGTGGCGCTTCGGTGTACTGCGGAGCAGGTCAAGGGCGATCTCATATTCCTCTGCAGCAACCAGATGCTCCACCTGCTGCAAGGTCGGCCCTCGGAGGATGAGCGTGTTCGCGCAGCTGGCGATGTGCAGAGAAACAAGGAGTACGCAAGCCAGCAGGGATAGGCGTTTCATGCGATCACCTTCTCCGCCAAGATCATCTCCACGTGCTTATCCATGATATGGCGATCGGGGGAAGCGACGTCTTGAACCAGATAGGTGGTAACCCGCTCCCGTTTGCCTTTAACATGTGCGACCTGGTGCTTGCGGGCCACGATCCTCGGCTGGACTGTCGGATGTGTGTACATCTCTTGGCTGATCACGATCTCTCCAGGCCCTGCCAGGGAGCACAGGCGGGAGGCGAGGTTCACGGAGTCACCGACCACGGTGTACTGCATCCGACTTTCTGACCCCATCGTTCCGGCAATCATTTCCCCGGTGTTCAATCCCATCCGGAAGTTCACCTGAAACGATCCCTGCAGGACTCTGCGGGCATTCAAGATAGTAACGATCCGTTGAATGAGTACTGCACAGGCAATGGCCTGGAAACAATGGTCTTCATCCTCTTGGTGGACCCCAAATACGATCATGACGCAATCACCGATGTACTTGTCGATGGTTCCGCGGCAGAGGGCACTGGCCTGGCAGATGTAGGAGAAGTACTCATTGAGTAGCTCGGCGATCGCGCGCGGTGACATGCGATCGGCCATGCTGGTGAATTCGACAATGTCGGCGAAGAGCACGCTCCCTTCCGCAGGTTTCCCGCCCAGTTCGACGTGACTTAAGTCCGACAGGATCTGTTTGGCGACCTCTGTGGAGACAAACCGGGAAAAGACACTCTCGACCTTGGTTTTTTGCAAGAGCCCTTCCGCCATGGAATTGAAGGCTGCCATTAAGTAGCCGATCTCGTCGGTACGCCGTTCTGTGATCCGGTAATCGAAATCCCCCTTGCCAATTGCCCGGCTCGCCTCGACAAGGCGGTGAATGGGCCTCGATAAGCGCTTGGCTAGCAGAAAGGACATCAAGACGGCGAGGAGTATCATGAATACGGTGGCGAGAGTGATCCGACTCAGGGAGTGGCGCACGGATTGATCGATGAAGGAGCGGTTGGATGTGATCAAGACGTACCCGACCACCATGTTTTGGAAGCGCATAGGGCTGACGAAGGAGACCACGTTAGGACTTGTGGCCGGAGACTCGCGCCACTGCCATTCCAGGACTTGGCTTGGCTGCAGATCGAGGATGTCGGTGAGTTGCTCGCGTGCGGCTGTTGCGTCGTTGAATGGCGTGACACCGGATTGCGCAAGGATTTTCCCATCCGTGGAAAAGATCGCCGTACCAAGGACGCTCTCATCAGAGACCAGATTGCTGGTAAGGACTTTCAGGCCCAGCCTGTCATTCGCGAGCATCAGCTCCTTGGCGGATTCGGCCATCTGCTTCACGATGGTGCGGCTGAAGGTGTCGGTCTGTTTCCGCAAGAGCTGCATCTGCTTATTCACAATAACCACCCCAAGCGAAGCCATACTGATGGTGATCAGCGTGGTGATGGCGAGGGCCAGCTTGTACGCAATCGGAAACCGCCTTGGCATCGACCGCCGCCAGATGCTGATGGCGAAATCGGAAGCGCGGCTCCCTAATGGGACAAGGCGGACGAGGAACCATCCGTCTCGGCCGGCCCTTCTCCCTTCTCTACGGGGAATAAGCACGTAATTTCCTCCCAGGTGAGGGAAGTTCAGCCATGGGTCCTGGCACTAGTGCAACCTTTGTTCCATCATGTAACTAGTTGAAAAATAAGGTGTACAATGCCGGATGGGGGACGGTTGGCGATTACCCAGGATGTGGTTTTTGCGCACGCTTCGTCGGGGGGAGGCCGTACTCCGGACAGGAAGGGGGTCAGTACCGAGGAAAAGGTCTTTGTCGGAGGGGTGGAGGGGTCCGCTGGTGGCCCCCCGCCTGGGGAGCCCTCTGGGCGCCGAAGCCGAGGGACGCCTCCAGGATTGAGTGGTGCTGGCGGAGATCAAGACGGTGCGGTAAGAGGAGGCGAAGCTTGCAAGACAGCCTGCACGCCCGCGTCCAACACCGAAATCGGGTGAAGTGGGACGGCGACAGATGCTTCCTCACTGGGTGTGATCTCTAGGGAGCCACTTCCCCGCGCCCTCTCTCGTCGGGCGCTCCAAAGAACAGGCGCATGAACCGCTCGGGGGCGAGCGGCGCTTGGAGGAATTCAATGCCGTGGCGGATTGGTTGAGAGCCCTCCCGAGCGGTACCCACCCAGCGGACCCGACCGCGAAATTGTTCTTCCCGACGCGTCTTCAGCGTGATCTCCACCTCGGCGTTGGTCGGGAGCTGCCGGGGCAGCCGCAGCAGGACCCCGGTGCGGCTGAGATCCCGCGTCCACCCCTCCAGAGAAGGGCCGCTCGCACCCACCACCCGACAGAGGACGGGCATCCGGATGGGGAGGCGGAGGGCCTGCTGGCGCAGGGATTTCTCCTGGGCCAAAGCCTCCAATAAGGATGTGAAATGAGTAGGGCCCATCTGGAGGAATTCCACGCCGTGGTGGAAGGATTTGTCGCGCCCTCTGGTCCAGATCACGCGCGCCTCGACATCGACCGCCCGCGGGGTGGTGAACAAAACGAGGCCCACCCGGCAGGACACCGGGAGTTGACTCTGAAGCTTGAGGCAGGCCCCGCCCTCGCTCAGGTCCTCGGTCTGGCCGATATCCATGACGAGCGCGGGCTCCTCTAAGTCGAGCCGCTTGTAGATCACCGGGACTCGGATCGCGCGTCGAGGGAGGCGTTGTTGCATAGGCGCCCTTGCTATGCAACGTTAATGCCACCGCTCCATCTCCTCTCGCGAGGCTCCACCCAGGTCATGACCGGGTCATCGAATACGAAGGACCAAGAGCTGTTCCTGGAGCTCTAACAGGCGGAGAGAGAGCAGAGCGCTGATTATGGGTGAGGTGACCGCACCTGGTAGTAGCTGATGAAGCCGTTCTGCTCCCGAGGCCGGACCTCCCAGTGCCCGGACGACAAGTCCTGCCTGAATCGGCAGCCGCGGGTCGAGCTGAAGCGCCGTGACGCGGGCCTGCGGTGGTACGAGGAGCGGGGGCGGCATTCAGCACCCCCTGGGACCTGCGGGCGAGGAACTCACCAAAATGAAACAAGATGAAACATCTGGTTTCATTCTGAAAACAGACTCCGCTCCCCTCGCCGTGCTCTCTCCGTGCCCTCAGTCACCCGAAAAGCTGGTATTAGAAGGCAACTTCGAGGGATCTTTCCCCCCAAACCGCGACTGGCATCTTCTTTGCCTCTTCCTCGAAGCAGAGGAGACCTGACCGAGCCTAGAAGCCGGATAAGAGCCCCCCGCGGGGAGTCCTGCACGTGGAGCAGCCACAGCAAGAGCGCCGCCAGCATCCGCGCTGGGTTGTCGCCGGGCGACTTACGGGGCGGATCGACGATATCGAGACCGCAGCGCTCATTGATCTTGGCCCAGCGGGGGCCCAAATCGAACATGGCAATATCGTCCGGCCCGGGCCCTTGGCGACGCTGATCCTGTTGATACCCGGCCGCGACCTAAGCCTGACCTGCCGGGTGGTCTGGTCGCGGGTTCTCCGCCCGGAGACGAGGGCACCTGAGAAGCGCCAGCTGATCTACCGGACGGGGCTGCAGTTCTTGTATCTTTCCGAAGCAACCCAGCGGCTGCTGGATGGATACCTTGAGTCGCTGAAAGACGGAAGGTAGGAGTCAAGGATGACTGAAGCGCCAAGCGATAGACGTCGCACGTCCTGCGTCCTTGCTCGTCGCTTTGCAGACCTCCAGGCGGAGGTAGCCGCCATCCCCTGCGACCTCCCGGGCGTACAGGTAACTCTTGACCGGCGTATCCGGGAACGACCCTGAGCGCCCCGCGTGATCGTCACAGAGCGGCAGATGGGCAGGCCTGCGCGATCGCAAAGCGGGTGGGCAGGCCGACGCGTCGGCGCGACCCGGACCTATGCCGCTGTGGCAACCAGGTTAGGGAGGCGCGGGGGGGTGATCGGGCAGCAAAGGAGCGAGAAACGTCTCAGCATCCCAGTTCGGCTCAAGAAAGTGCAGGCCGTGGTGAACGCCCCCGGCTTCACTCGGTTGGACCCATTGGACCTGGGCACGCTGCTGGATGTCGCCATGCGGGATGGCGAGGCTGAGCTCGACCTCGCTCCGGATCGGCAGGGCCCGGTCGAGAACCACCTGGGCCCCGGTCCGGCTCAGGTCCACGGTCCGACCCATCAGCGGGGGTTCGTCGCCATCGCAGGGCTGACACCAGACGGCGAGTTCCACCGGCACCCGGACCGCTCCCCGGCGGATTGCACCGCTGCGCGGGAAGAGTTGCCGGAGGGCGTCGTACTGCTCGGGGGCGAGGTGGACGAACTGCATTCCGTGGGGGATCGCCCCGGAGGGGGAGGCTACCCCGGTCCAGACCACCCGCGCGGCCGCCTCGATGCTCGTTCCAGCGCCCCGGATGGCGAGGGCCAAGGTGGTCCCGGGCGGATAGGCGTAGTCGAACTCCAGGCAGAGCCCGCCCTCGCTCAAGTCCCGGCTGCGGCCGAGGCCTGCGCGCGGCCCATCGCCCTCGCCCTGCCGCCGGAAGAGGACGGGCAGCTGAATGGGGAAACGGGGGAAGCGGCGCTTGCTGAGATGCTGCGGGGTCATGATCTCCTCAGTGCTGGTGTTGGAGTCTTATGCATCATCGGTGCCACGTTTCCGGATCAGCTTGGGGGATTCCTCAGGACCGGGTAGGTAGCCATGAGATGGCGCAGTCTCTCGTTGACACGACCCGCGTCGGAGGACATGCTGAAAGCCCCTTTAGGAGACGTAGGGATGGAAAATGTCCTCACGTGTAATCCTCAAGCTTGCCGGCATCTTGCCCAACGGTGTGGAAGGAGGTGGTGGCCCTTGATTGTATTGAGACGATCCGAATCCACTCACACCTGACCAAAACGAGTGAATGGAAGAAACAACTCCCTGCCGAGAGAGGAGGTCCGGAATGCAACGCGTTATCCTGCGGTGCTTCACAATGACCGTACTGGTCCTCGTTACGCTTTCCTTGGGGGGTGGTAGCAGCGTGGAGGCGCAGGAGCCCAAGAACCTTAACGCGCTCCTGCGTGGCGACTACGCCTTTACCCTTACAAAAGTCTGTGTCCAAGGAAGCCTAGCGAATGTCCCGGGTGGTGGGGATCTGTTCGAACCTCCCCCCAGACTGCGGCTGCGCGGTTTCGCCGGTCGCAATACCAGGGTTACCCAAGGGATCTTCCGTTACAACGGGGACGGGACGGGGAGCGCGACCGCCCGCAGCCTCCTCGTCATCGATAACGTGGGAAGCCCCGGCAGTAGCCCGGTGAGGCAAAACCAGTTCAGCTGCAATCTGACCTATGTGGTGAACCCGGATAGAAGCTTCACACAGCAGCTGGCCTGTGCAGGCACGCGCCTCGCGGGCGCATTCGCTGAGCTCGATCCACCCGAGGCGCTCACACTCGAGGGGGTGCGCCACCAAGGCCAGATCGGTATCGGGCGCCGGGTGCTCGTCTTCAGCGATACCGAGGTTAACGTGGAAGAGTTCACCGCCACTGGGATCCCCTCATTGCTCCAGAGTATCTGTGGCCAGAGCGGGACTGCTGTCAAGCTTCGCGGACGTCAATGACCCTGATCCTCGACCTGTTCCTAAGGCTCCAGGGGGAGGTGAGAGAGGCGTGACGGGCCTGTGGGGGAGTGGAGGCATGCCATGAAGGTTTCGAGCGGGAAGACCACCGAAAGAACCGAGACGTCAACCAGGCTCAGGGCCCTCGGCGCCTAGAATGCGACGAGAATCAAGCAGACGGTGGCCCCCAACAAGAGCAGGACGCTCCCGCTCAGGCGAGGCCGCTTCCCGATAACGGTATCCAAGGTGAGGATCGAGTGATTGGCCACTTGGCTCAGCCTGCGAACGGAGTCAGGGCTGACAAGGAACAGGAGCCCGAACAAGGTACAGGTGAGGGCTCCAACGAAGACGATTGTGCGAAAGAGTGTCAGTGGGTCCATTAATGCTCTCCTCCCGTAGGGGGTTGTCGGCACGCTTGGAATTATGCAACTCTAATGCCAAACCACCACACCGTGCCTTGCTGCACAAGGCTTGAGGCTGGCAGCTTCTCGATCTTCGAGTTGAGGATGAGGTCATGGAAGAGCCGCAGCCGCCCGAGGCCGGCGGCCTCACGGAGCCGACTCCTTATTGAATGGAGCTGAGCGTGAGCGAGAAACTCGATCCGAGGCAAATGTTGAGCTTCGAGGAACTCCCCACGCCTGCCTCTCAGAGCAGGAGGCTCTGATGCGCGTCCTGGTGCGGAAGGGGCTGGTGTCCTAGGCGGAGCTGGAGGAGATCAAGGTAGTTCGGCGGG
>JBHIAD010000001.1:0-36864 GCA_046758405.1 Methylomirabilales bacterium (SeqCode) | reverse complement strand
AGGCTCCCCTCCGCCTGGGGGGTGCTCAGCGAGGCGACAGCCGAGCGCCGAAGGGAGGCCTGCCCCCCTAGCGGAAGTGCCGCACCAGTGCAGTGTATGAGTGGGAGATAGTTGGTGCGGCACTAGCCGGCCGTCCCTCTCCCCCCGCCGCGCCCCCACCGCGGCGGGGGTCTCTTTCCGCCCCATGGACCAGCCCGACCCTGGGGCTAGAATACCTGAAATTGCGAGGCTGTTCCGCGACCGAGGAACGCCGAAGCAATACGAATTGGGGCGCGACTACCCTTATCTAGCGCAGGGGTGATAGAGTTAAGCTATGCGGGCGATGGTGCTGAAGGAGCCGGGGCCAGTTGAGCGAGATCGGTTGGCGCTGACTGACCTGGCCGAGCCGGAGCCGGGGCCGGGTGAGGTGCGGATCCGGGTGGCTGCGTGCGGCGTCTGCCACACCGACCTGCACACGGTGGAGGGGGAGCTTGCGCTCCCGCGCCTACCGATCGTCCCCGGTCATCAGGTCGTCGGCGTGGTGGAGCAGGTGGGCCCGGAAGTTTCCGGTCTCCGCAGAGGCGACCGGGTCGGGGTGCCTTGGGTGCACTCCACGTGCGGGGCCTGCTCCTTCTGCCGCCGGGGCCTGGAAAACCTCTGTGAGGCGATCCGGTTCACCGGGCTGCACGTCCACGGCGGCTACGCGGAGGCCTTGATCGCACCGGCCGGTTTTGTCTATCCCATTCCAAAGGGGTTTGGGGATACCGAGGCAGCGCCCCTGCTTTGCGCAGGGATCATCGGGTACCGGGCGCTCCGGCTCTCGGAGATCCAGCCTGGGGAGCACCTGGGGCTCTACGGCTTCGGCGCCTCGGCCCACGTCACCATCCAGGTGGCCCGCCGCTGGGGGTGTCAGGTCTACGTCTTCAGCCGCTCGGCGGAGCACCGCCGGCACGCCGAAGCCCTCGGGGCCGTCTGGAGCGGCCGAGCCGAGGAGACCCCTCCCGCCCTGCTGGACGCGAGCATCTGCTTTGCCCCCGCTGGCGCCCTGGTGCCCCGGGCGCTGGAGCTCCTGCGGAAAGGCGGGACCCTGGCCCTCGCAGGCATCCACATGAGCCCCATCCCCCAGATGCCCTACGCCTTACTCTACGGGGAGCGGACGCTGCGGAGCGTGGCCAACGCCACCCGCCAGGACGCCCGGGAGTTCCTCGCGCTGGCCGCCGAGATCCCGATCCGGACCGAGGTTGCCCGCTTTCCCCTCGAGGAGGCCAACCGCGTCCTCCGGGACCTGAAGGCGAGCCGTCTGCGGGGCGCCGCGGTCCTGCAGGTGGCTTAGCCCTGGAACTTGATCCAGACCTGCCGGGTCCGCGGCCCGTCGAACTCCGCGAGAAAGATCCCCTGCCAGGTCCCCAGACAGAGCGTGCCCCCTTCCACGAAGAGCTGGGTGGAGGCCCCGATCAGGCTGGCCTTCATGTGGGCATCGGCGTTGCCGTCGTCATGCTCATACCGGGCCTGCTGTGGGAAGAGGCGGCTGAGCTGGGCGACGAGATCGCGGCCGACCGAGGGGTCCGCGTTCTCCTGGATCAGGAGGGCCGCGGTGGTGTGGGGGGTGTAGAGGGTGCAGATGCCCTCTTGGAAGCCCACGGCGTGGACTGCCTTCTGCACCTCCTTGGTGATGTCCACCAGGATCTCGCGCGTGGGGGTCTTTACGCTGATTTTGACCATAGGGTGTAGAACCTCACGGTGAGCGTCTTGGTATCGAGGGTGGCCACCGTCGCCCGGCCGGTCCGCCAACCGTACACCTCCCCGGGATTCACCAACAGGAGGCTTCCCTCGCTTCGCGTTTCCGCCCGGTGCGAGTGGCCGAAGACCACTACATCTGCCTGTTCCTGCTCGGCCTTCAGGTCCAGGTCGCCCAGAATGTGCACCACCGTGATCCGCCGGTTGTCCAGGGTGAGGCGTAACGGCCCCTTGGTGATCCGCCCCGCCGATCGTGTGTTCAGCCCGACCTTCTCCCCGTCATTGTTCCCGTAGATCCCGACCCAGTCGACCTTGAGCAGGTCCAGCGGATCCAGGGCGAAGGGCGCGATGAAGTCCCCGGCATGGATGACCGAGTCTACCTTCTCGCTGTTCATCCGTTCCACCGCTCGCTCGATCCGCTCCAGGTGGTCGTGGGAATCGGACATGAGACCGATCAGCATAGAACCCTCCCGGCGAAACTGCCACACTCTACCGGAGGGCGAGGAGGAAGGTCAAGGGGCAGGGCCCCGCCGCCGCCGCACCCCTCGGCCCCTGGCGGGGTGCGCCGAGTCGAGGGGGAGCGGCGCGGTGAGGCCGTGGGCCTTCAGGTCGGGCATGAGGGGGCACTCGGTGCAGCGCGGGTCGCGGGGACGGCAGTAGGTCTTCCCCACGGCCACCAGGAGGGCGTGGTACTCGTTGTAAAGCTGCACGTCCTGGGGCAGGTGCCCCATGAACAGGGTCTGGGTCTCGGCGTAGGTCGCGTCCGGCTGGAGCAGGCCGTGGCGGATGAGGATCCGCTTGGTGTAGGCGTCCACCACGAACCATGCGTGCCCCCCGGCGTAGAGGAGGATGGAGTCGGCGGTCTCGGGGCCGATCCCGGAGATGGCTAAGAGCTCTCGGCGCAACCCCGCTGAGTCCTGTCGGAACATCCGCGTGACATTCCCCCCATGCCGGTTTTCCAACCAGGTGAGAAAGTGCCGGAGCCGCTTCGCCTTGACCCGAAAGTAACCGGCAGGCCGGATCTGCTCCTCCAGCCGCTCTCGGGGAAGGGCCCTGAGGCGCGCAGGGCTCAGGACGCGGGTGGCACGGAGGTTGCTAATCGCCTTGGCGACGTTTCTCCAGGCGGTGTTCTGGGTGAGGATCGCCCCCACGATGACCTCGAAGGGGCCTCGGCCCGGCCACCAGCCCCGGGGGCCGAAGTGGTGAAACATCAGGTGGTAGAGCTGCATCAGGCGACGTCGCATGCAGGCCATTGTGCACGAGCGCTCCTGGGAGTCAAGGGCTTGCCAGTCCTCGCGTTGACACCCTCCCCGACCGCTGCTATGAATGAGCCAGTGGTGATGATGCTCAGCGCAGGGAGGTTCGGTGTGGTGGGGAGGATTCTGGCGATCGACTGGGGGACGGTTCGCCTCGGCCTCGCCGTGAGCGACGAGCTGCTGGTGACCGCCCAGCCCCTCCCTGCCAGGCGAAGGCAGGGTATGCGGGGGGACCTGGACTATCTCAAAGGGCTGCGGGATCACTGGGGGATTGAGCGGGTGATTGTGGGCTTGCCGAAAGGGCTTTCGGGCACTTTGGGTCCTTCGGCCACTGAAGCGAAGGCCTTTGCCGACCGGGTCCGTGTGGCCCTCGAGGTCCCAGTCCTGCTGTGGGATGAGCGGTTGACGACGCAGGAGGCCGAGCGCGTGTTGATCGCGGCCGGGGTCCGGCGGAGGCGGCGACGGGAGGTGGTGGACAGCGCGGCGGCGACGCTCCTGCTCCAGGGGTACCTCGACCGCGAGGCCCGTCGGCGGGCGGGCGGGGCCGGTTCCGCCGGGACGAGATCATGAGGCTCTGGAGGGAAGTGGGCCGGCGGACCTGGATCCGCTTCGGCACCGCTCTGGTGACGGTGATCGTGATCGCGGGTCTCACCGCCTGGTTGCGGGGCGGTCCCCGCCCCGCCTCGAGCCCGCGTCTGCTGGATGTGCCGGCCGGGAGCACGGGCTGGGAGGTGGCGGCCATCCTGAAAGATGCCGGGGTGGTGCGCAGTCGCTGGCTTTTCCTTGGGCTCACCACGCTGCGGGGCTCCGCCGATGCCCTCAAGGCGGGCGAGTACCGATTCACCCCTGCGATGAGCATCCTGGACGTCATTCGACGGCTGGAAGAGGGTGCGGTCTTCGTTCACCAGATCACGATCCCGGAAGGGTACATCCTTCGCGAGATTGCGGACCGGCTGGCCGAGGAGGGGCTGGTGGATCCCGCTCGCCTGATGGCGTTGGCCACCGATCCGACCGTGGCGCGCCGGTACGAGCTCGAGGCCACCACGCTCGAGGGCTTTCTCTTCCCCGACACCTATCACCTGGTGAAGGGGATGTCCGAGGAAGAGATCCTGGACACAATGTTCCAGCGTTTCCAGGAGGTCTTCACCACGGAGGACGCCGTGCGGGCTGAGCGGCTGGGGATGAGCCGATACGAGATCGTCGTCTTGGCGTCCATCATCGAGAAGGAAGCCCAGGTCGATGCCGAGAAGCCGATTATTGCCGGCGTCTTTTACAACCGGCTGCGCCGGGGGATGCGCTTGGAGGCGGATCCCACCGTGCGGTACGGCCAGAACTCGGCGGGCAGACTGACGCGCCGGGAGCTTGCGCGGGATCACCCGTACAATACCTATCGCCGGTACGGATTGCCACCCGGGCCGATCGCCAATCCGGGCCGGAGCTCCCTCGAGGCGGCACTGAATCCGGCATCTGTGGATTATCTGTATTTTGTGTCGAAGAATGACGGGACGCATTACTTTTCCCGGACCCTCGACGAGCACAACCGAGCAGTCCGGCAATTTCAGGGCGACGGACGGCCGATCCAGGCGCGGGATCGATAGAGAGGAGTCTAGGGCATGAGAGGACGATGGGAGGCCAGGGTGGCCGTGGGACTGCTCCTCCTCGTCGGGTGCGCCACGACGGACCCGGGCCGGAGGAGCCCCAAGAGCCATTACGAGATCGGGCAGGCCCTGCTGGCGAGCGGGGATGCGCGCGCAGCGATCCGGGAGTTTTCCAAGGCGGTGGAAGGCGAGCCGCGCGAGCCGCGCTTTCACTTCACCTTGGGCCAGGCCTTCCTGCTGGTCAAGGAGCTGGAGTTGGCGGCGAAGGCCCTCGAGAGGGCGATCGATCTGAATCCCCGGTTTTCCGACGCGCGCCACCTGCTCGGCGCCGTCTATCTGCTGCAGGGGAAATTGGGGGAGGCCGAGCGCGAGTTCCTGGGGGCCCTCGCCGATCCGGTCTTCACTCAGGTGGCGGACGCCTACGTCAATCTCGCCAAGATCGCGCGGAAGCGCAATCGCCTCGACGAAACCCTCACGTACCTGCAGAAGGCCGTGGATATCTCGCCGGAGAACGTCCTGGCCCACAATGACTTGGGTCTCCTCTACCTCGAACGCCGGCAGTACGCCCTGGCCGTCCAGGAGTTCCGCAAGGCGCTCCAGCTCGTCCCCGACCGCCCAATACTCCTCTGGAACCTCGGTCTGGCCCACTTCCAGGCGGGGGATATGCAGGAGGCCCGCGCGATCCTCAGGCGCGTGGTGGAGGTCCAGCCCACGGGGCTCTACGCCGAGCAGGCGCGGAGACTGCTCGAGCGGCTCCAATGACACCGAGGGGAGGATCGCCGGGGCAGACGCGGGTCGAGATCTTCGGCCGGAGCGTCGAGGAACTGGAACAACTCGTTCTGGAGTGGTGCTACCCGGCCTATCACGGCCGGCAGCTCTTCCGCTGGCTCTATCAGCGACGGGTAACGGACTTTGACCGGATGACCGACCTCCCCCGGCGACTCCGCGAGCTATTGTGGGAGCGCGCCACCGCCTCAATCCCGAGCGTGGCGCGGCTTGATGGCGCGGCCGATGGCACGCGGAAGGGAGTCTTGCGCCTCCGCGACGGGGAGGAGATCGAGGCGGTCCTGATCCCGGAGGCCAAGCGTCTCACAGCCTGCCTCTCCACCCAGGCAGGCTGTGGGATGGGATGCCAGTTCTGTCTGACCGCCACCATGGGGCTCAGGCGGAATCTCACGCCCGGCGAGATTGTCGGCCAGTTGTTGGCCCTCGAGAAAACCCTGGATACAGTGAGACAGGTCACCCACCTGGTCTTTATGGGGATGGGGGAGCCACTGGCCAACTACGACCACACGGTGGCTGCCCTCAGGATCCTGACGGCCCCCCAGGGGGTCGGATTCTCCCCGAGGCGGGTCACCCTGTCCACGGTGGGGCTGGTCCCTGGGATCCGACGGCTCAGCGCCCTCAACCTCCACGTGAACCTGGCAGTTTCCCTGACGGCAACCACCGATGCGCTCCGGAACCGGTTGATGCCGATTAACCTTCGCTACCCGCTTCACCAGTTGATGGCGGCCTGTCGCGAGTTCGTGCTTCCCCCACGCCGGCGGGTTACCTTCGAGTACGTCCTGCTTGCCGATGTCAACGATCATCCGGCCGATGCCAAGCGCCTCGTCAGACTGCTCAGAGGGATCCAAGCCAAGGTGAATCTCTTACCGCTGAACGAGGCCCCCGCGATCCCCTTTCGGCGGCCTCCCCGGGAGCGTGTGGTCGCCTTCCGGCAGATCCTCCAGGAGGCAGGCTACACCGCAACGATCCGCGAGAGCCGTGGCCTGGACATCTCGGCGGCCTGCGGGATGCTCGTCACCGCCCCCAGGGAGGCCCCACCTGGCCTGGACAGCGCCGCCATGGGGGAGGCGATGCTGCCCTCCCTGCGGTAGACGCGCACCTGGCACTCCTCCCCCGCATCTCTCTGTCTCTGAGACGGGATCGACGCCCTGACGTCCCCTTCCGCCCTCAGGCGTGGAAGGGGCGGAGAAAGCCCTCGGCGTCGAACTCGAGGGAAACGGGCTCTCCTTCGGTCACCAAGTCCCTCCGCGCGCGGACCTCGGGGAGCAAGGCCTCGGAGACCTGGAATCGACTGAGTTCCAGGGTATTCTGGATCCGGAGGATGCGGGCCTGCATGGGGTTGCGCGTCCGGATTGTGCGCAGCCCCACATCGAGGACCTCTCGGTCGGTGGGGTAGGATACCGGGAGCCGAGCATGATCGGGGGTCCGCGCGGTCACCGCGTTCATGTAGGTCGCGTGCCGGTCGACCATCGCGCAGACCCGGTCCGTGGTGAAGTCGGCGAGGCCGATTCCGTTGGCGTTCCCCCGGGTCTCGGGGCTGAGCCCGCGCACGAAGATCCGACCGATGCGGGGACGCTTGGGGGGTGGCTCAATGAGGCTGCACCGCCGGCCGATCACGTTGGTGTCCATCCCGGTCCCGGCCACGTGCTTCCCCATCTCCTCCACGATGAGCAGGTCGAGCTCCTCGAAGGGGAGCCGAGGCGCCCACCGGGCCGCCTTGCGGTAGAGCTTTAACTCCTCGGCCTTGAGGATCTCGGCCGGGATGGCCGAGACGGCGGCGAGGCCCCCCTGGCTGTTCTCGAGGATGGCCAGGCCGAAGAGAATGGGGGCCTTGGCGAGCACCACCTGGCTTACGGCCGTGATGACTCGAGCGAAGCCGTACGCCATGGTGGCCTCGTGGCAGGCGATCGCCCCACGGTGCTTGCCCAGACCCAATGCGATCATTTTCATCAGGCCACTGCCAAAGCGGTCGGCGAAAGCGGTGTGGGGCTTGATCCGGTTCACCACGACGATGTGGTCCGCCTCGGCCGCGTGCCGATCCAGGTAGACCGGGATACCCTCCGGTGTGCGGCCGATCTCGATCACCTCCATGGAGGAGCGGATCGGGACCCGCATGGCGGCTTCAGTGATTCCGTACTCCGCGAGGACGGCGCGCTGGCCCTCGGCCGTCGCGCCGCCGTGGCTTCCCATCGCCGGGATGATGAAGGGCTCGGCCTCCCGGTCGCGGAGAAAGTCGACCAGCCCGCGGGTGATCTCGGCCACACGGGCAATCCCGCGACTGCCGGCGGTGACTGCCACGCGCTGGCCCGGACGGAGGCGGGGGGACAGAGGGAGATTCCTGAGGGCCCGCGCCGTGGCCCGACCCGGTTGTCTCAGCTCGGGGCCACGGCGCCTGGCTCGCACCGTGACCATGCGGGGCAGTGTCACCATTGGGGACCTCCACGGGCAGGGGTGCACTTGACACTACAGAGTCCCGGCCGCCTCTTGTCAACAGGATTCGGCAGGGTACACGCGCCCGGTTCCTCCCGGACGGCGGTCTGGACCGACCGGGGCGGGATAAACCGAGCTCGCCTCGCCGGTGCGCGGGAAGCTCTTGACACGCGCCGCCACGGCGCGTAGCCTTGAAGAACGTACATGTCACCGTCACGCAAGGAGACGATCCTGATGGAAACGCTGCTCTTGCGATCAAAACGGATTGAGGTGACCGATTATTTTGATGTCCTAGAGCAATTCGACGCTCGGGGCTGGACTGATGGCCTGCCGATCATCCCGCCCACAGAGGAACGGGTAGAGGCGATGCTTCGAACCCTTGATCGGGACGGCGACGAGGTGGTGGCAGTGCTGCCTCCCAAGTACGGTCGCGCAACCCTGGAGAAGGTGGCCGTCAACGCCGTCATGGCCGGTTGCTGCCCCGAATACTTCCCAGTGGTGGTCGCGGCGATTGAGGCGGTCGGCGACGACGCCTTCAATCTGAATGGCGTCCAATCCACGACCCACGTCGCCACACCTTTGCTGATCGTCAATGGACCGGTCCGGCAGACGCTCAAGATGAACACCGGGGCGAACTGCTTCGGACAGGGGAACCGGGCGAATGCCGCCATCGGCCGCGCGGTACGGTTGTGTATGGTCAACTTGGGAGGCGGGATTCCCGGCCTGACCGACAAGGCCACCTTCGGCCACCCGGGGAAATATACGTACTGCGTGGCGGAGAACGAGGAGGTCTCCCCGTGGGAGCCGCTGCACGTGGAGCGAGGCCTGCGGTCCACGGACAGTGCCGTGACCGTCTTTGCCGCCGAGGCGCCCCACAATGTCGGGGACCACATGTCGACGACGGCCCGGGGGATCCTCACCACGATCGCCGATACCATGGCGACGATGGGGAACAGCAACATGTATCGTGGCGGCGAGATCGTGGTGGTGCTCGGACCTGAGCACGTGGCGACCCTGGCCGGTGAGGGGTGGAGTAAGCGGGACGCGCAACAGTTCCTCTTTGAGACGGCGCGGCGGCGGGCACAAGACCTCGTCCGCGGAGGAGAATACTTCGGTGACAAGACGTGGGATCGCTACTGGCCGAAATGGGTCGACCGAAGCGATCCGAACGCCCTCGTTCCGGTGGTCGGTCGGCCAGATGACGTGGTGCTCTTCGTGGCGGGGGGGAGCGAGGGGCGCTTTTCCCTCGTCGTTCCCGGCTGGGGCGGTCTGGGGAGCCGGGTCGTCACCAAACGTGTCCCCATCCAGGGTACCGCAGGATGTTGCGACGGGGGATGAGAGGTGTGATAGCGGGCGGTGCCCGCGCTCCGATTTGCGCGCCAGGTCATGGCGCGCGGGGTGGTGTCCCCCGGACGTGCAGTCTCGACACCGACGGGAGGCGTGTCGATGAGCTATGAGCGTAAGGGCGCTGGACTCGTGGTCCTAGAGCCCGTTGCTGACGAGCTGACTGAGTCCTTCCCTCTGGCCCCGCGCAATCCCGAGCTGACCGGTCTCCGGATCGGGTTCCTCGACAACAGCAAAGAGCGCGCCGATGAGATCTTGGCGCGACTCGAGGAGCTGCTGGCGGAGCGTTTCGAGTATGCGGAGGTCGTTCGGGAGCGGAAGGAGTATTACACCAAGGCGGCCCCGCCGGAGCTGATTGACCGCCTTGTCCAGCGGTGCGACCTCGTCGTGAGCGCGGTCGGGGGGTGAGGGTCCTGCACGTCGGGCAGTTTGCGCGACGCGGCAGAGTTGGAACGGCGGGGCGTGGTCACCGCGACTATCGTGACCGAGGGATTCAAGCAGGCCGCCCGCCAGCATGCAAAGAACTTCGGGATGCCGACCTATCCGGTGGTGGCCATCGCCCATCCGATCGCTAACCTCCGGCCGGAGGACCTCCGCAAGCGGACCGAGGAGATCTTTCCCCAAGTCCTGATGGCACTGACGCGCCCGCCCGAGGCGATCGACGTGTAGCGGGGCCGGTTTCCCGCCTTCCTATTGACCGGGCAGCCACCGCCCTCCCCAGCCGTGGTGGCGGGATGCCGTTGGAAAGTGCGGAGGCCCCATGGTCCTCGAGGCGATCCTCTTCGACGCAGGTAACACGCTCCTCGAGCTGGACTATCCCTTCATCAGCGAGCGCCTCAAGCGGGTCGGGATCTCCCGGACCTCGGAGGAGGTTCGTGAGGCCGAGATCCGGGCCCGGGTCCGGATGGACCCCTTTCTGGCCGAGCAGCAGGCTACCGAAGCTTCTCGCGTGTTCCGCCGGTACATGGAGATGGTCACCGAAGGGCTGGGCCTTCCGTGGAATGGTGCAGTCGAGGAGGTCTTCGGGGACCTCTGCCGGGCCAACTCCGAGCGCGGGCTGTGGCGTCGGGCGGCCCCGGGTGCGGCGGATACCCTGGCGACGCTTAGGGGAAAAGGGATCATCCTGGGGGTCGTTTCGAACTCGGATGGGCGCATCGCGGACCACCTCGAGGCCGCCGGGCTGGTGGGGTTCCTGCAGGTGATCGTCGACTCCGGTATGGTCGGGGTGGAAAAGCCCGATCCCCGGATTTTTCGCATGGCCCTCAGGGAAGCCGGAGTCGAGGCGTCGCGGGCTGTCTACGTGGGCGACTACTATTCGGTTGACGTCCTCGGCGCGCGTCGCGCGGGGCTGGAGGCCCTGCTGCTCGATCCGCTCGGGGTGTGGCCCGACCTGGACTGCCCGAAGGTCAAAGACCTGGGGGCGGTGGTGGAGTTCGCCCTTGCCGATGGTGCACCGCATGACGGAGAGTTCTCGCGGCGAGGGAGACCGAGGCGCACGGAAGGCACGGGTCGATGAGCGAGCAGGTAGCCCTGATCACGGGTGGGGCCCGCGGGATTGGGCGGGCGATCGCCCTCGACCTGGCAGCGGCAGGCTGGGGGATCGCGTTCTGCTACCGAGCAAGTGCCCGGGAGGCGGAGGAGACCGGACAGGCGATCCGGGCAGCGGGGAGTCAGGCCCTGGCAATTCAGTGCGACGTGTCGGACGCCCAGGCGGCGGAGCGGCTGGTGAAGCAGGTTGAAGAGAGTTGGGGACGGATCGACCTGCTCGTCAACGGGGCTGGCCCATACCACCGGGTGAACCTCCTGGAGGAGACGATTGACGGGTGGCACAGGATGTTCGACAACAACCTGCATCCGGTCTTCTATCTGAGCCGAGCTGTCGCCCCGAGCATGATGACACGCAAGTGGGGGCGCATCATCAACTTCGCCATGGCGACGGCTGACCAGCTGGTCGCCATGCCCCAGCTCACGGCCCATTACATTGCCAAGGCGGGCGTCTTGGTCCTGACCCGCTCCCTTGCACGGCTGCTCGCTCCGCACGGGATCACGGTGAACGCCATCTCCCCGGGGTTCGTCGACTCGGGGAGCGCGCCGGCCGAGGAGCTGCACGCGATGGAGAAACGGATCCCGGCCGGCTACGTCGGCTCGGTGCAGGACGTCGTGGGTGTGGTGCGTTTCCTGGTCTCTGACGACGCGCGCTATGTGAATGGGGCGAACATGCACGTGAGCGGGGCGTGGGGGATCTGATGGCGGTCCGGAGGCGGGCCTACGGGGTCCTGACGGTTTCAATCGTGAGCTATCTCTTCACGGTGCCCCATGCGGCGGAGGATTTCTTCTACGGAGAGGCCGCCGCCTTGGGCCTCTCCAACGCGGTCTTGGCCGGAGCGCTCGCCGCCCTGTACGCGCTGCAGGGCATTGCCCTGGTGCTGTCGGCCCACGACCGCCGACGGGGGCACCTGCTCCACGTCGGCGTTGGCCTGGTCTGGTTCATCGGAGCAGGCCTCTTCCATCTCCCGGATGTCTTCACTTCAGATCAGTATCGCACAGGTCTCCTCTCCCGACTCCTCGTCCTGGGCCTCATGGGTATCACGGGGATGCTGGCCATGGTGGGCATGCGGGCGGCCAGCTCCACACGCTGAGGTTGACCGGGGTAGCCGCGATCTTGGAATCCTCTGCAGATGCCAGGGGCCGTCGGCCTGCCACGGACGGGGTCTCCGCTTTCAAAAAACGCTGGACCGGGTGGCCTCACCCGGTTAAGATGCCTCCGGCGGTCGGGGTGCACACAGGCCCCGTGCGCGGCGTGCGTCAATGGGGGCGCGTGGCGCGGGTCGCCACCCGTGCTCGGTCGCGGCGGCCGGGTTAGGGGGTGTGGGAGTTGGGCCCGCGGGGCGGGTACGCCGAGAGAGGAGGTGATCCAGCCGTGATAGGTAGATGTCCGGTGATCTGTGAGGTGGTGGCCTCCTAGGCCAGGCCCCCAGTTTCAGTCAGGGTGGCCGCCTGGGGGGGGCCCAGGCACCACCGACCCCGATGGTCCCGCGCTTCATCCGCGGGGCGGGTGACAGGCGTTATGCCTCGACCGCAGACACCATCGGGGCGTTCTTTTTTCCCGTTCGCGGTTGGGACTTGTCCGCGGGGGTATCGCGTGAAGCCCCCTACTTCAGCGAGTGCCTTTTGGATCTCACCCGTTCCTACCCGCGATCCTCGCTCATGGGGAAAATAGCCGATTGACGCCGCGCGTAAAACGATTTACGCTGATAGCATTAGCCGGAAGCCGCGGCGGGGCAGTCGGGAGGTGTGGAGTTCACCCGGCAGAGGGGGTAGTGGGATGGCCAGGGATGTCCTGACGATTACGGATAACCGGACCGGGAAGACCTACGAGATCCCCATCACGCACGGGACGATCCGCGCAAGTGACCTGCGCCAGATCAAGACCTCCGAGACGGACCTTGGTCTCATGTTGTACGACCCGGGAATGGTCAACACCGCCACCTGCCAGAGCCGGATCACCTACGTGGACGGCGACAAGGGCGTGCTGCTGTACCGAGGGTACCCTATCGAGCAGCTGGCGGAACACAGCACATTCCTCGAGACCGCGTACCTGATCCGGCATGGGGAACTCCCGACTAAGGAGCAGCTGGATGACTGGGTCTACCGGATTATCCACCACACGATGATTCACGAGAACATCAAGAAGTTCATGGACGGCTTCCATTACGACGCGCACCCGATGGGCATCCTCGTGGGCACCGTCGGTGCCCTTTCGACGTTCTACCCCGACGCCAAGAACATCCATGACGCGGCGTCGCGGGAGAAGCAGGCCCTCCGGCTCATCGCCAAGATGCCGACCCTGGCGGCCTTTGCCTATCGCCACAGTATCGGCATGCCTTACGCCTATCCGGATAATGACCTGAGCTACACCGGCAACTTCCTGAACATGCTTGACAAGGTGACCGAGGTCAAGTACCGGCCGAACCCCGTCTTGGAGAAGGCCCTGGATGTGCTCTTCCTCCTGCACGCGGACCATGAGCAGAACTGCAGCACCACGGCCATGCGGGTGGTGGGCTCCTCCCACGCTGACCCCTACTCGGCGATCGCGGCGGCGACGGCAGCCCTCTACGGGCCGCTTCACGGGGGGGCCAACGAGGCGGTCCTGCGCATGCTGCAGGCCATCGGCTCTGTGGAGAAGGTTCCGGACTTCATCAAGCGGGTCAAGGCGGGAGAGGGTCGCCTCATGGGCTTCGGCCACCGGGTCTATAAAAACTATGACCCGCGCGCCAAGATCATCAAGCGCCTGGCGGATCAGGTCTTCGAGGTGAGCAAGCGGAATCCGCTCCTCGACGTGGCGCTGAAACTTGAGCGCATCGCCCTCGAGGATGACTATTTTGTGCGGCGGCGTCTCTACCCGAACGTGGATTTCTATTCCGGGCTCATTTACCAGGCCATGGGCTTTCCGATGATCATGTTCCCCGTCCTCTTCGCCATCCCTCGGACGGTCGGATGGATTGCCCAGTGGGAGGAGATGATCCTCGACGAGGAGCAGAAGATCGTCCGCCCCCGGCAGGTCTACCTCGGTCACAAGCGGCGCGAGTACGTTCCCCTGGAGCGTCGCACCTCGTAACGGACGTGTCCATCAGCCCGTTCCGCAAGCAGGAATTCCCTGCCGCATCGCGTCTCGCCGCACGCCCCCGGGCGACCTATGATTGCTGGCCAGCTCGACTTCCTCCTTGCTTCTGCTTTCGTCGCCTCGATTGGTGGCCCGGGGCCTGCGTGGCTTGGGCGCTGCCCGGTCCCGCCCCGGAGGTTCCCCAACGCTCTCGCCTGCGGGGGTCACGCGGCCCGGCCGGTGGCCGGGCCGACCGAGGCGGGCGGGAGGGGACATCGGTTCGAGGCGTTATGAAGAGGCTGTCCTCCGGCCACTGGACGGGGATCTTGTAGCCGAGCATCTGCTCGATCGGCTCTAAGCCCAGGACGAAGACCTCGTCGGCCAGAGTGATCGCCTTCCCGGAGGCCCCTGCCCGGGCCGTCCGGCCGATGCGGTGGACGTAATCCTCGGGATTCTGAGGGACGTCGTAATTCACTACGTGGGTGACGCCTTCGATGTGCAGCCCTCGCGAGGCCACGTCGGTCGCGACCAGGATGGGAAGTTCGCCCGCCTTGAACTGCTTGATGGTCCGGAGGCGCTTCTTCTGCTCGAGGTCCCCCGTGATCGCCCGGCTCTGGTAGCCGTGGAGCTCGAGGCGGTGGGCAAGCCATTCGGCCTCCCGTTTGGTGTTGGCGAAGATCAGGATCCGTTCCCCTTTCTCCCGCTTGAGCAAGCCGAGCAGCAGGGGGAACTTCTCGCGCCGCTCAACATGGTAGAGCACCTCCTCCACCTCCTCCACCGTGAGGTGTTCCGGTGTGGTCGAGACCCGAACTGGCCCGTTCATGAACTCATAGGCGAGCTCCATCTCACGGTAGCTCAGGGTGGCAGAGAAGAGAAAGGACTGCCGGGTGTGATAGGGTGGCATCCGGCGGAGGAGGTAACGAATGTCCTTGATAAACCCCATGTCAAACATCCGGTCTGCCTCGTCGATCACCAGGATCTCGATCGCCCGGAGGTCGTAAACTCGCTGCTTCAAGTAGTCGATGAGGCGACCGGGCGTCCCCACGACCAGATCCAGGGGTCGGCGCAGGGCCTCGCGCTGCTTTTCGTAGTCAATACCCCCGTAGATCGCGAGAGTTCGCAGGTGGGTGTGCTGCCCGAGCAGGCGGGCGTCCTCGTGGATCTGGACGGTGAGCTCCCGGGTAGGGGCCATCACCAGCGCCCGCGGCCGCCCCGGGACGGCCTCCTTACCGCTCCTGAGCAGACGCGAGAAGGCGGTGATCAAGAAGGCCGCAGTCTTTCCCGTCCCCGTCGGGGCCTGGCCCGCGACATCTTTACCGGAGAGGGCGACTGGGAGGGTCTGTTCCTGGATCGGCGTGCACTCGGTAAAGCCGGCGGCGGCGATCCCGCGCCGGATCGCCTCGGGGAGATTGAGATTGCGGAAAGCGAGTGCCATCCCTGCGTGTTCCTTTGAAAAGAGTCCCAGCGTGAACGAGAGAGTTACTAGTGTAGGATAACAAATAGGAAGCCATCTTGCGAATGAGTGAAAGCAGATAGGTCCAGCTGCCTGACGGGCGTCACCCCTCGCCCGACAGCCGGGTCCTCCTCTGCGAAGGATATTGTAGCCGGACCCCTCAGAGCCTCCACGAAACCGTTCAGCAATTCTTATTTCCTTGACACCTTCCACCGGTCCCGATATGTATCCTGTATTCAGGATGCCAGAAGTGGTGTATAACTGTTTGAGAATAAAGCAATACAAGCTACTCCGAATGAGATTTACCTGACCCACGCCGCGCCATTGCCCCGGCACAGTTTTTGCGGCGGGAGTATCCTCACGCAGTCGCATCTGGCCATCGTTGGGCCCTTCCGAAGGATGGTGGGCGATCGGGGGTGGTGTGGACCAGGGAGGAGCGGGATGGAGGCGGTTGAGCTCCTGACGAGTAATCAGGCGGTCGGACGAGCGGTACGCCTGGCGCGAGTGCAGGTCATCCCGATCTACCCGATCACCCCCCAGTCGGGGATGCTCGGAGAGCTTGCCCGGGATATCCAAGCCGGGGCATTCCCGTGTGAGTTCATCAACATGGAGTCGGACTACGCAGCGATGGCGGCGGCGGTCGGGGCCTCTCTGGGCGGGACGCGGGTCTTTACGGCGACGAACTCGCAGGGACTTCTCCTCATGGCCGAGCACCTATACACTGCCTCCGGCAGCCGATGCCCCATCGTGATGGCGGTGGTGAGCCGAGGGATCTCGGTCCCCCACACCCGCTATGCCGACCATAACGATGCCCTCGGGGTCAGCCGGTCAGGATGGATTCAGATCTTCTGCGAAGACGCCCAAGATGTGTTGGAGACGTGCGTGCAGCTCTACAAAGTGTGCGAGGACCGCCGGGTCCGCCTCCCAGGGATGTTCTGCTACGAGTCCTTCATCCACTCGAACACGGCGGAGGGGGTCCTGGTCCCCAAGGCCGATGCCGTAAATCGCTGGCTGGGTCCGCCTGCAGTTGAGGCGTTGCTGGATCCTGCGCACCCGCGGGCGCTGAACCCGCCGACACCGCCGGAGTGGTACACAGAGTTCAAGTACGCCGAGCACCAGGCAATGAACCGCGCCCTCACGGTCATCCCCGAGGTCGCCTCGAGCTACGCCGAGGCTTTCGGGACGCGCCCACGTGGCCTCGTGGAGTGTGCGGAGGGAAAGAAGCGATGCGTGCTTGTGGCCATGGGCTCGATCGTCAAAGCGGCCCGCCGCGCAGCGAAGGAGCTGGAGAGCGAGGGAGCCTCGGCAGCCTGCTGTGCCCTCAGAGTCTATCGACCCTTCCCTGCGCATCTGCTCCGGGAGGCCCTCGGCCAGGCGGAGGTCGTCGTCACCATCGACCGCAACTGCGCGGCGGGCGCCCACGGCGCACTGTACGAAGAGGTGCGGTCCGCACTCTACGGCCTGCCGAAACCCCCACGGGTTCTCGGGGTTATCGCCGGATTGGCGGGACGGGATGTGACCATCTCACAGATCAAAGACCTCGCCCGGCGGGCAATCAGAGGGAGCACCCCCTTTGATCGTACCGATGGGGGGATCCACTGGCTCGCCCTCAATCAGGACCGGGTGCGCGATGAGTCGCCGCAGTTTTACCCGGTAGCACGCCCAGGATAATAATAAGGAGGACGGGATGGCAGGCCCCAATCGGATCGCAACCCTCCCGAAGTCAGATCGGTTTACCCTGCCGCCCGTCCTGATGGGGACCGCCTGCGAAGGGTGCGGAGCGCTCCCGGCCGCAGACATCCTGGCCGAGACGCTTGGGTCGAAGATGGCCGTCCTCTGCCCGGCGAGCTGTGCTGCGACCTTCAGTCTCTCTTACACCCACACCGCGTGGCAGGTCCCCTTTGTTCACTGGATCTTCGAGAGTGCGCCGGCGGCAGCCACGGGACTGAGGCGCGCGTACGACGTGCGGGGGCTCAAAGACGTCCACGTGGTCTGCTTCGCTGGGGACTCGGGGACTGCCGACATCGGCTTCCAGGCCCTCTCCGGGGCGGCCAGCCGGAACGAGCACATCCTGTACATCTGTTATGACAACGAGGTTGCCATGAACACTCAGGGCCAGGCGACCTCGCTCACGCCGGGCCTCGCCCGCACCCCGACCACCCCGGCCGGCACACCCGCCCTCCAGAAGGACGTGCCACGGATCATGGCGGCCCACGGCGTGCCCTATGTCGCCACCGCGGCCGTCTCGCATCCGGACGATTACCGGCGGAAGCTTCACCGGGCTGCTCAGGTCAAGGGGTTCCGGTACATTCAAGTGCTGACCCCCTGCCCGATCGCCTGGGGCTTCCCTCACACCGACACCATTGACGTCACGAAGGTGGCGGTGGAGACCGGCCTCTGGATCCTCTCCGAGGTAGACGGGGGGGAAATGCGGGTGACCTACAGACCGAAACGCCGCCGCCCGGTGCGAGAGTACCTCCTCCTCCAAGGGCGGTTCGCTGGGCTCCGCCCCCGCGAGATCCAGTCACTGCAGCAGCAGGTCGATGCCGCCTGGGGAGCGAGGCGATGAAGGAGCTCCGGTTTCATGGCCGCCGCGAGCCCCGGTACGATCGTGTGGCCCCCTTCGTGGCGGCTCCGAAGTTGCTGGCCGAGGCTGCCCTGATCGAGGGGAAGCACGTCCAGTTCCGTCCCCCCTGGCTCTTCCTCCGGGGATTTACCCCGGAGACGGCGCATCTCAGGATGGACGAAGCACCCATTGAGACCTACCAGCAAGAGTCCTTTCTGGATGCAGTGATCGTGACCGATCCGACGGTGATCAGCGAGGTGAACGTGGTGGGCGGCCTCAAACCGGGGGGGCTCCTGCTCATCAACAGCGAAGTGTTCCTCGCGCTCACCGACAAGGCCAGGTTGGTGACCCTGGACCTGAGCGACGTGGCGAAGGCCCACAAGGCGGAGCTGGCCCCAGTCCTTGTCGGGGCCCTCATCGCCCTGATGAAGCTCGTGCAGCTCCACACGGTCGAAGCGCTCCTCAAGAACGCGGGCGGGAAGGACCGGATGGTAAAGGCCGGCCTCGAGGCGCTGCACGCCGGTTTCGAAAGCACCCGGGGGAAGTGACGTGGTGAGTGCGTCCCGTGACACTGCGGCACGAGCCCGGGCGGTGGCCGCCGATCTCGGCCCGGCCATCGCGGGAGAGGTGCGGAACGATGAAATGAGCCGGGCCCTGTACAGCACCGGGGCCTGCATGTACCGGGTCCCGCCGGTGGCTGTGGTTTTCCCGAAGGATCGTGGGGACGTGGTAACGACGGTCCGGTACGCGGCGGAGCGGGGCATCCCCATCATCGCCCGGGGCGGGGGGTCGAGCCGGGTGGGGCAGGCCCTGGGGGCGGGAATCGTCCTGGACTTCACGCGGCATATGGACCGCATTCTCGAGATTGATCCGCAGGGCAGTCGCGCGCGGGTGCAGCCCGGCGTCGTGCTCAACGCCTTCACTCAGGCCCTCCTTCCACACCGCAAGTACTTTCCGCCCGATCCGTCCAGCGGAGAAGTGTGCACCCTTGGCGGGATGTTGGCGAACAACGCGAAGGGCTCCCACTCGGTCAAGTACGGCCCGACCCGGAACTACGTGGAGAGCCTCGAAGTGGTCCTCGCAAGCGGCGACATTGTGCGGTTTGAGCCGTTTGCGGAGGGGGGAGCGGCTGCTGTCGCTTGGTGCGAGCATCCCCTCAGCGGGGGGATCCTTCGGGGAGTGCTCAACGTGCTCGAGCAGTACGGATTGGAGATGCAGGCCCGGGCGCCCGAGGTCACCAACAACAACTGCGGCTACAACCTCTGGGGGGTGCGGGCGAATGGACGGCTGGACCTGACGCAGCTCTTGGTGGGCTCCGAGGGGACCCTCGGGGTCTTCACCGAGGCCACCCTCAGGCTGATTGGTCAGCCGCGTCACCGCTTGCTCGCCCTCCTCACCTTCGGCTCCCTGGAAAAGATGGGGGAGGCGGTGGCGGTTCTGCGCGAGCAGCAGCCGAGCATGATCGAAGTCATCGAGCGGACACTCCTCGATGTCTCGCGCGAGGCCGACCCGGACCTCCGGGCCTTCCTGCCCGCGGCGCTCGAAGCGGTCCTGTTGCTGGAACACGAGGGCGACAATCCGGACGAGGTCCGGGGCCGCATGGAGGAGAGCAGGCGACGGGTCGTCGAGGGACTGGGCCTGGCTGAGGACATGATCCTGGCCACCGACGCGGCAAGCCGTACCGAGCTGGTGGCGGTCCGCAAGGCTGCCGGCTCGGCGCTCCGGGAAGTGCAGGGGGGGCGTCGGCCGGTCGCCTTCATCGAGGACGCGGCGGTCCACCCCTCGCGCCTTCCAGAGTTCATCACCGGCGTCCGGGCCCTGCTGAAACAGTACGACGTGGTCGCAGCCATATACGGCCATGCGGGGGATGGCAACCTCCACATCATGCCCTGCCTGAACATGAGGGATTCCCGCGACATTGCCAAGATCCGGTCTTTTGCCGAGGAGTGCCATCAGCTTGTCTGGCGCCTCCACGGGACGATCAGCGCCGAGCACGGGGATGGTCTGGCCCGCACCGGTTTTATCCGCGACCAGTACGGTGACCTGGCGAAGGCCTTTGCGAAGGTGAAGGCGTGCTTCGATCCCCGTGGCCTCTTGAACCCTGGGAAGATCGTCGGGGACGATCCCGACCTGGTGGTGAAGCACCTGCGGTACGGCGAGGCCTATCGGACGGTCTCGGTGACCCCGGTCCAGGCCTTCCGGAGTGAGACATTCGCCCAGGCCGTGGAGCGCTGTACCGGGGTGGGCAGGTGCCGCAAGCAGGACGAGGCCACGATGTGTCCGTCATACATGGCGACCCTTGATGAGGAACACTCCACCCGCGGGCGCGCCAACGCGCTCCGCGCAGTTCTGTCCGGGACCCTGCCGCCGTCAGCGTTGACCGGTCACCGGCTGTACGAAACGCTGGATCTCTGTCTCGAGTGCAAGGCCTGCAAGAGTGAGTGCCCCCAGGGGGTAGACATGGCCAAGCTGAAGTCCGAGTTCCTGGCGGCGTACCACCATGAGCACGGCGTACCGCTCCGGGCGCGGCTCTTCGCCCATGCGTGGACCCTCGGTAAATTCGGCTCGCGATTGGCCCCCCTCTCCAACTGGCTGCTTGCCTTTCCGCTGACCCGCCTCGCGCTCCATCACCTCGGCGGGGTCGACCGGCGGCGGCGGCTCCCCCCCTTCGCCAGGCCGACCTTCAGCCAGTGGTTTCGCACCCGGGGGCCCTCGCCGCCAGGGCGCCGGGGTCAGGTGGCCCTCTTCGCCGACACCTTCATGACCTTCCACTACCCGGAGGTCGGCCGGGCGGCGACAAAACTCCTTGAACGGGCCGGGTTTCAGGTCCTGCTGGCGGAGGCAGGTTGCTGTGGCCGCCCGATGATCTCCAAGGGGCTGTTGGAGTCGGCGCGGGAGCAGGCACGGGAGAACGTCCGTCGGCTGCACCGGTACGTCGAAGCCCACATCCCCATCGTCGGGTGCGAGCCGAGTTGCCTCCTCACCTTCCGCGAGGAGTACCGGGAACTGGTGGATGGTCCTGAGGCCGAGGGGGTTGCGCGGGGCTCCTTTCTGCTCGAGGAATTCCTGAACCAGCTCGCTGAGGAGGGTGCCCTGGACCTGCACTTCGCCCCCGGCGCGCGCCGGGTGCTTCTCCATGGCCACTGTCACCTCAAGGCGAGCGTCGGGACCGGACCGGTGGTGGAGCTGCTCCGGCGCGTCCCGGAGCTCACGATCACTGATGTGGACGCCGGCTGCTGCGGGATGGCGGGCTCCTTCGGTTTCGAGCGCGAGCACTACGAGCTCTCCATGGCCATTGGGGCACGGCGCCTCTTTCCGGCCGTGGAATCGGCGGGGCCCGAGACGGTCATCGTCGCACCCGGCGTCTCTTGTCGGCAGCAGATCGCCCAGGGGACCGCACGCTGGGCCGGGCACCCGGCGGAGGTCCTGGCAGAGTGGATGGTGGGATGACGTCCCAGGAGGCGACCGCCAGAAGGCAAGTCTTCCGCGAGGAGGAGGAATCGGAACCATGAGCCGGGAGTTGTTGATCGAACAGCGGGACGGCGTCGCGACGGTTACGTTCAACCGCCCGGAGCAGCGAAACGCCATCCACTACGAGATGTGGCGAGAGATCACCCGGCTCATGGAGGAATGTGCGAAGGATGAGTCGGTGCGGGTGGTGGTCTTCCGTGGAGCCAACCAGGACTGCTTTTCGGCCGGGGCGGACATTGCCGAGTTCGACCGGTGGCGGAACAACTCGGATGTGGCCCGGCAGTACTCCCGGGCGGTGGAAGCGGCCCTGGAGGCGATCGCGGCACTGCCGAGGCCCACGGTCTCGCTGATCACCGGGTTCTGCGTGGGTGGCGGCTGCGAGCTGGCCACGGCGACCGACATCCGGGTGGCGGCGGACAACAGCCGGTTCGGGATCCCGATCGCGAGGCTGGGGCTTCTGGTTGGATATCGGGAAATGCGGCGGCTTGTCCGCCTGGTTGGACCGGGGGTCGCCATGGATCTTCTGTTGACGGCCCGGCTGATGGACGCCGAAGAGGCCCTCCGGGTCGGACTCATCTCACGCCTGGTGCCCCTGGCCGCGATTGAGGAAACGGTCTGGAAGCTGGCGGTCGAGGTGTCCCGGCTGGCACCGCTGGCGCATCAGCGGCACAAGGAGATCCTCGAAACGGTGCTCACCAATCCCGGCCTTGTGGGACTGACCCCCGAGCAAGAGCGGCTCCCCTTTACCTGCTACGATACCGCGGACTTTCAGGAGGGGCGACGGGCGTTCCTGGAGAAGCGTCAGCCCCGATTCGAGGGGCGTTGAACCTGGGACCCGGGACCCGCCCGAGGTGGAGGGTGCGCGTGAGACCGCCCCCTCGCTCCAGCGGAATCGCGTGCCCGCGGGTGGGTTGTGGGGGGAGGCGATGACACCCATGGAGACCGTGCAGCAGCCATCGCGAGCCCTCGAGGGGATGGTGGTCATCGACACCACCCAGATCATGGCGGGGCCCTTCTGCACCCTGCTGCTTGGTGACATGGGCGCCGACGTGATCAAGATCGAGCGCCCCGACGGGGGGGATGACACTCGACGGATGGGCCCCCCCTTCATCGCGGGGGAGTCGGCAGCCTTTCTGGCCATGAACCGGAATAAGCGGAGCCTCGTCCTGAACTTGAAAACCGATGCGGGGAAGGAGCTTTTCCGGCGTCTCGTCCGCCGTGCCGATGTCCTGGTGGAAAACTTTCGTCCCGGGACCATGGAAAAACTCGGACTTGGGTACGAAGCCATCCGCACGGTCAATGTCGGGATCATCTACTGTTCGATCTCCGGCTTCGGTCAGACGGGGCCCTATCGCCTGCGAGGTGGGTTCGACCTCGTCGCCCAGGGAATGAGCGGCCTGATCGGTATCACCGGTCATCCGGGAGGACCTCCCACGAAGGTCGGCGTCCCGATCGCCGACTTGAATGCGGGCATGTACGCGGCTTACGCGATCCTGAGTGCCTACATCCACAAGCTCAAGACGGGGCAGGGACAACGGATCGATACCTCGCTGCTCGAAGGGGCGATCGCGTACACCTTCTGGGAATCGGCGATTTTCTTTGGGACGGGCAAGATCCCCGAGCCGATGGGATCGGCCCACCGACTGAACGCCCCCTACCAGGTCTTCCGGACCAAGGACGGCTCCATCAGCCTGGGGGCCGCCAATCAGCCGACGTGGGAGAAGCTCTGTGAGGCAATCGGTCAGCCCGAACTGACCGCCGATCCGCGGTTTCGCGAGAATGCCACTCGAACCGAGCGATACCAGGAGCTGGCCGCGATCCTCGAAGCGATCTTTCAACGGGAGACCACGGCGACCTGGCTGAGCAGGCTGGAGCGAGCGGGGGTCCCGGCTGGGCCGATCTACAATCTGGCCCAGGTCTATGAGGATCCCCACATTCGGGCCCGCGAGATGGTCGTCGAGTTGGAGCACCCGGTGGCCGGCGGCATCCGGCAAATCGGCATCCCCGTCAAGCTCTCCAACACCCCCGGGGTGATCTCGCGCCCGGCACCGACGCTCGGTCAGCACACGGACGAGATCCTGGAGTGGCTAGGCCTTGACCAGGCCTCCATCGCCCGCCTGCGGGGGACGGGTGTCGTCGCCTGATCACCTCCTTCACCGATGCCGGAGAGGATAACCGGAGGACCCTACCGGAAGATGGCGGTGATCGCCTGGCCATCCCAGTGGGATGGGACGGGGAGTCCGAGGGCGAAGAGGATCGTCGGGGCGGTGTCGGTGACGGTCACCCGGCCGGGAATGGCGTACCCGGGTGGGACCATCGACCCAAAGGCGATCCAAGGGATCGTCATATCCTCGGGCCGTGCGGACCCGTGGTCATGGCCAGACCCTCCATGGTCGCTGGTCACGATGAGGAGGGTCTCTGCCGCGAGTCCAGCCCGCCTGAGTACGTCGAGCAGCCTCATGAGCGCGCGATCTACGCGCCCGAGCGCATCGAGGTAGGCCTCGCTCATCCATCCCCGTAGGTGTCCCGCCCAGTCGGCGTCGGGGAAGTGCACGAAGCACAGGTGGGGTTGGGTCTCGGTCAGAAAGCGCGCCGCCTGTGCCGCCACCAGCTTGGCTCTGCTCCTTGTTGCGGCGTAGAAGTCGACAGTTCCCGGGGTGGCCAGAAATCCCAACTTGGTTTTCCCTACTACCATACTCGCCACCAGTCCCTGCCGTTTCACAATTCCAAAGATCGTATCGACGCCGACCTGAGGCTGACCCGGGGCCCAGCTATTTTCGACCATCCCATGACGGGCAGGGACGAGACCAGTGGTCATCGAGGTATGGGCGGGCAGCGTTCGGCTCGGAAAGATCGTTTGTGCGGTAAGGCTCGAAGCCCCCTGCTTCACGAGCCGGGCCAGGGTCGGGGTGTGCGCCTCGGTGATGGCGTCTGGCCGGAGTCCATCGATGCTGACGAGTAGGACCCGCGAGGCGAGTGGTCCAGCCTCGGCCGGGGAGAGTGCAACGAGGCCAATCCACGCCAGCGCGAATGCAATCCAGTACCGGAGGACGAAGATCATTGGCACCCCATGAGGACAAGACCCTTCTTCCGCTTACTCCGTAGGGATCCCTCTGCTGACGGGCGATCGGGCCTCCAGGCGGCGGCTGACGAGGGATATGCTGTACGTGCAGATGAAATAGACGACAGCGATGAACGTGTACACCTCGAAGACCCGGAACTCCCGCTCGGCAATGATCTTTGCCGCTCGGGTCAGCTCGCGATAGCCGATGATGTAAGCCAACGAGGTATCCATAAACAGGATGATGAAGCGGGTGACCAAGGCAGGGATCATGTTGCGAATGGCTTGCGGGAGGATGACGTATCGCATTGTCTGGACATGATTCATTCCCGTGGAGTTGGCGGCATCGATCTGTCCCACCGGAACCGACTGGATGCCAGCCCGGACGATCTCGGCCAGGTAGGCCCCCTCGAAGACGATGAAGGCGATCAGCGCGCTGGTGAAGTTGTCCAACGGTCGTCCGACAATGATCGGGGAGACAAAGTAGAACCAGAAGATGATCATGATCAAGGGAACACCCCGAATGAACTCGATGTACAGCACGGCCGGGTAATGGAGGAGCGGATGTCGGGCCAGCCGAAGTGCCCCGGCCACCACCCCCAGTCCGAACGAGAGCACGATGGCGACCAGTGCCAGCCGCAAGGTGTTGCCGAACCCGCTCAGCAGGAGCCGCCAGTTCTCGATGATGATCGTAAAGTCCAGTTCCATCAGCGATCTCCCCCTCCGCGCGCGATCAAGCCGGGGATCGCGTATTTCTTCTCGACCTGGCTCATGCTTGCGGCGATGGTCAGGGAGATGGCGAGGTAAATGAAGGTCGCGGCGGTGACCGCTTCCAGCCCGTGGAAGGTGTAGGAATCCACCTGCTGCGTCATGAAGGTGACCTCGGCAAAGCCGATGGTAATGGCGAGGGAGGAGTTCTTGAAGATCGTCAAGAACTCGGTGGTGATGGGGGGAATCACGATGCGGAAGCCAACCGGGATCAGGATGTGGCGGTAGACCTGGAGCCAGGAGAGTCCTGTAGACAGGCCCGCCTCGGTCTGCTGCTTGGGGATGGCCTCGATGCCCGCGCGGATCGTCTCCCCCACCCGCGCCGCCGTGTAGATGCCAAGGCCCAAGAGCGAGGCCACGAACTCGTACGTGATGTTCAAGATGGGCGTTTCGACCTGCAGGGTGTTGACGGCATCGCGAATCGGGCCGGCTGGAAGGACCTGGGGGAGGGCGAAGTACCAGAAGAAGAGCTGGACGAGGAGCGGGGTGTTCCGGAAGAACTCCACATAGGCCGTGGCGATGAGGCGAGGGATGCGCCACGGGGCCGTCCGCAAGATCCCGAGGGCGATGCCGAGGATCAGGGCGATGACCCAGGCGAGGAGGGAGAGCAGGATGGTGTTCTTGATCCCCTGGAGGATCCAGTAGCCAAAGGGGTCCTCCCAGAGGACACTCCACCTAAACTCGTACTGGAGACCGAGGAGAAAAAGGGGCATGGCGCCCCTTACTGGGGCATTGACTGCATCGTGAGATAGATCTTGACTTCCGGGCTCATCGGATACGGAACGACCCCCTGGGGGCCGAACCACCTGTCGTAGAGGGTGAAGAACTTGCCGCTATCGAGGAGTTCCCAGAGGGTGTGATTCACGAAGTCCCGCCACTTGGAGTCATTCTGGGGGACAATGCACGAGTAGGGATCCTTGCTGAAGAGGGGGCCCACCACTTCGTAATCGAGGGGGTTTTCCGACTTCGCCGCCAAGCCCGCGAGCAGGATCCCATCCGTCACGTAGGCTTCGATCTTCCCCTGCTTCAGCGCGAGGAAACCGGCGGCGTGGTCCTGGAAGGGGACGATGATCGCCTTGGGCTGGACCCGGCGCAGGGCCTTCTCATTGGTCGTCCCCTGGGTGGCGCCTGCCCGCTTGCCCATGAGGTCATTCGTACTCCTGATGCCGCTTCCCTTTTTCACCAGGAGCTGGGACCCGGTGAAGAAGAAGTTGCTGGAGAAGTCCACCGTCTCGTCCCGGCGCCGATTGAACGTGGTGGACCCGCACTCGATGTCGATGGTGCGGTTCGCCACCATCGCGATCCGGGTCTTTGGGGTTACCTCCTTTTTGTCCAACTTGATAGACTTGCCGAGCTTTGCCTCAAGGCGCGCCTGGATGGCCTCGAGCAGGTTGATCGAGAACCCCTTCCATTGGTTATCCTTATCGATGTACGCAAACGGGATCGAGGCCGTCCGGGTCCCGGCCGTCAGGACCCCAGTCCGCCGGATCTTGTCCAGCCGGCTCTCGGCGCTGGCGGACGGGATGCCCGCTAGCATGGCACCGAAGATTCCGAGACTCGTGACCAAACCGACAATACGTTTGTGCCTCACGGCTCTCCCTCCTGAGATGAAGGGTTAGTGGACCAGGATCTTGCTGAGGAATGCGCGCGTCCGCTCTTCCCGGGGCTGCCTGAAGAAGTTCTCAGGCGCCTCCTCTTCAATGATGCAGCCTTCGTCCATGAAGATGATGCGGTGGGACACCTTCTTGGCGAAGCCCATCTCGTGGGTGACGACGATCATGGTCATCCCCTCTTTCGCCAGGTTCACCATGACGTCGAGGACCTCGTTGATCATCTCCGGATCGAGGGCGGAGGTGGGCTCATCAAAGAGCATGATCTTGGGCTGCATGGCGAGCGCCCGTGCGATCGCCACCCGTTGCTGCTGTCCGCCTGAGAGTTGCGCGGGATAGGCGTCGGTCTTCTCTGGGATCCCCACCTTCATGAGCAGGTCGCGGGCGATCTCCTCGGCCTTCGCTGGTGACATCTTCCGGACCTTGGCCGGGGCCAGGGTAATGTTCTCGAGGGCAGTCATGTGCGGGTAGAGGTTGAACTGCTGGAAGACCATGCCGACTTCAGCCCTGAGCTTCGTCATGTCCGTCCGGGGGTCGGTGAGGGAGATCCCGTCGACGACGATCTCTCCCTCCTGGATCGGCTCGAGCTTATTGATGCAGCGGATCAGGGTGCTCTTCCCTGACCCGCTCGGTCCGCAGACCACCACGACCTCCCCGGACCGGATCGAGACGGTGATATCCTTGAGGACATGGAGCGGCCCGAACCACTTATTGACCTTGTGGAATTCGATCATGGGACCTCCTGGGGGGCGGGAAGCGCAGACACTTTATAACAGGTTCTTATGGATGTCAATCAGGTCAGTCATTGGATGGTCGGTCCGCCCGGATGGCCTCTCGCACCGCGGCCTTGGCGCCATTGTACCCGGGATTCCCTGGGGGGCCTAGGAAGAGTAGGAAAGGAATGGAGGATGACGCTGCCCCGCCTTTACTTCGCCGGAGGGATGGAGTAGGCTAATTTATGAACACCGTGAAAATCGGGTCCGTGAGAGGGCTTTCCGTGTCCAGGGATGTCGGGGGCGCGGCCGGTCCAGCATTGGAGGGGAAAGGCGAGCCGTGTGACCGGCAGCCTGCGGAAGGGCAATCTTTGCCGATCGGAGACCATGAAGCGGGAAATCATCGTTAGCGCGTCGCTGGTGGAGACCAGAGTGGCCGTCTTGGAGGATGGGCACCTGGCCGAGCTGATGATCGGCGATTCCAAGAACCAGGGGGTCGCCGGGAACATCTACAAAGGCCGCGTCCTCAAGATTCTTCCAGGGATGCAGGCGGCCTTCGTGGATATCGGGCTGGCCAAGGATGCCTTCCTCTACGTCCGGGACATTTACGAAGACCTGGAGGAGTACGAGCGGATCCAGTCGGAGGATGGAAACGGCGAGGACGCCCCGGCTG
This sequence comes from Methylomirabilales bacterium (SeqCode), assembly GCA_046758405.1. Lineage (GTDB taxonomy): Bacteria > Methylomirabilota > Methylomirabilia > Methylomirabilales > CSP1-5 > JBHIAD01. Next base: position 8,816 of record JBHIAD010000001.1, on the reverse strand, counting down.
TGGAGATGCGCCCGTCGCCCGCCCCGCCCCGCCGTCCCCAGGCCTCGATCGAGGACCTCCTCCAGGAGGGTCAGGAGGTGCTGGTACAGGTCGCCCGGGAACCGCTCGGCAGCAAGGGCGCCCGCATCACCTCTCACATCACCCTGCCCGGGCGCTACCTGGTCTACATGCCGACCGTGCAGCACATCGGCATCTCCCGGAAGATCGAGAACGAGGCTGAACGGCAGCGCCTGCGGCACATCGTCCAGGGTGCGACGGATGGAACCGAAGGGGTTATTGTCCGAACCGCGGGAATGGGGACGAAGGCGGAGGACCTCCGGGTCGACCTGGAGTTTCTGCGCTCCCTCTGGCGCAAGATCAGAGCACGCGCCGAGGCGCTGACTGCTCCTGCTCTAGTTCAGAAGGACCTGGATGTCGTCCTCAGGCTCTTCCGAGACCTCTTCACCCGGCAGGTCATCCGCCTCGTTGTCGATAGTCCAGCGGAGTACGAGCGTTGCCTCGAGTTCACGGAGTCACTCTTCCCGGACCTTCGGTCTCAGCTCTTCCTCTATGCCGAAGATGAGCCGATCTTTCGGTCCTTTGGCGTGGAACGGGAAATCGAGAGGGCCCTTCGGCCCAAGGTTTGGCTCAAGTCAGGGGGCTACGTGGTCATCGAGGAGACCGAGGCCTTGGTCTCGATCGACGTGAATACGGGGCGGTACGTCGGGAAGCACGACTTCGAGGAGACCGTCTTCAAGACGAACCTGGAAGCGGCGCGAGAGATCGCGCGGCAGGTAAGGCTCCGTGACCTGGGCGGGATCATTATCATCGATTTCATCGACATGGCCCGGCAGGAGCACCGGGATAAGGTCCTCCAGGAACTGAAGGAGTGCCTGAAATCGGATCGGTCTCCCACCAATGTCGCTCTGTTGTCGGAGCTGGGCCTCGTCGAGATGACCCGCAAGCGGGTGAAGCAGGGTTTGATCAAGTCCTTGAGCGTCGCCTGTGCCCACTGTGGCGGCACGGGGTTCGTGTGGGCCACTCCCTCCATCGCTCATCAGATCCTGCGCGAGGCGGAGTGGCGGATGTTCCGGCGGAAGCCCCCGTGGTTAAAGATCCGGGGACACTCGGAGGTGATGGCCTGGCTCCAGGCGGAAGAGGGAGAGGCGCTGAGGGCGCTGCAGCAGCAGTACGGGAGTGAGATCACCCTCCAGGTAGAGGAGGGGTGGACCATCCAGAAGTACCAGGTGAGTGAAGGCTGATCTGTCGCACGCTGGCTGCGCTGCCTCTTTCCGGGGTAACGGTGCGCGGGATTCTCGTCAAGCGGTGTCGGTCTCGATCGAGATTGTAAGGAATCGTCGCCGCAGGGTTGGCCTGAACGGTGGTGATTGACACGACCCTGACCGCCGTGTTATAAAAACATTTTGTTTCCGCGGACATAGCGAACTGGGAGGAGGCGGACTGGTGTACGCAGTGGTTGAGACCGGCGGGAAGCAGTACCGGGTGGCCCCGGGGGAGGTCGTGACAGTCGAGCGCCTCCTGGGGGGGATCGGCGACACGGTGTACCTGGACCGGGTCCTCGCCCTGAACGACGAGCAGGCGATCCGGATCGGCACCCCCCTCATCGCGGGAGCCAGGGTTCGGGCGAAGATCCTGACCCAGGGGCGTGGAACGAAGGTGACCGTCTTCAAGTTTCGGCGCCGCGAAAAGTACCGAAGGACGATCGGACATCGGCAGGAGTTAACCCGTCTCCAGATTGAGGAGATCATCGGAGGTTCATAGTTCAGGGTTCACGGTTTGCAGCGGAGGGCTCGTGGAGTCGTGCGCCATGAACTGTGAACCATTCACCATGAACGGGGGAGAGGATGGCGCACAAGAAGGGAGTCGGCAGCTCACGGAACGGCCGGGACAGTCGGGGGAAGCGTCTCGGCATGAAGTGTTTTGCCGGTCAAGTGGTGGTAGGGGGGGCGATCCTGGTCCGTCAGCGGGGGACCCGATTGAAGCCAGGCTGGCATGTGGGCATCGGCAGGGATGATACCCTGTATGCTAAGATTGCGGGGAAGGTCGCGATTCAAGAGCGGGGAGGGCGCGGGCGGTTCGTGAGCATCGTTCCCCTCGCGTCGTAGCGCGACCGCCAGCAGCGTGTTCATCGTGTTCGTCGATGTGGCCCGCATTACGGTGAGGGCGGGAGACGGTGGACATGGCTGCATCGCCTTCCGACGTGAGAAGTTCGTGCCTCGGGGTGGGCCGAGCGGGGGAGACGGCGGTCGCGGGGGTCATATCCTTGTGGAGGCCTCTTCCTCAGTCGCGACCCTTCTCGATCAGAAGTACCGACGATCCTACCGGGCTCAGCGGGGGGCCCATGGGAGCGGGAAGAACCGCCGCGGGAAGGATGGGGCTGACCTGGTGATTCGGGTCCCCATCGGGACCGTGGTGCTCGACGACGAAGCCGGCGAGGTCCTGGCGGATCTCGATCAGGAAGGAGCGTGTGTCCTGGCGGCCCGCGGAGGGCGGGGTGGACGGGGCAATGCCCGACTTGCCACCCCGACGAACCAAGCCCCGCGCGAGGCTGAGGATGGGAAGCCGGGCGAGGAACGGGTCCTTCGGCTCGAGCTCAAACTCCTTGCCGACGTTGGCCTCGTCGGGCCGCCGAATGCCGGCAAATCAACCCTCCTGCAGGCGCTGACTGCGGCGCGTCCAAAGATCGCTGACTATCCCTTCACGACCCTCGTCCCAAACCTTGGCGTTCTGGAATTCGGTTCGACACGGCGCGTGACGCTGGCCGACGTCCCGGGTCTGATCGAGGGAGCCGCCGAAGGCGCGGGGCTCGGCCATCAGTTCCTGCGGCACATCGAGCGGGTGCGATTGATCCTCTTCATTCTGGACGTCAGTGCAGGAGGGGACCCGGTGGCCGCGTATGGGGCCGTGGCCCATGAACTCGAAGCCTACGGGGGTCAGGTGGCTTCACTCCCCCGATTGGTGGTGGGGAACAAAGTGGATCTCCCCGACGCAGGAAATTTCAGTCGATTGGAGGATCTGTGCCGCCAGCAGGGCCTGGCCTGTTTTCCGGTTTCGGCGCGAACCGGGGAGGGGCTGGAGGCCTTGGTCGCTCACCTCGAGGGGCGTCTCCTCCAGGGTATGGCGGCGGTAGGGGGGAGCGATGGATCGCACTGAACTGCTGAAAGGGGTCCGGCGCCTTGTGGTCAAGGTGGGCTCCGGGGTTCTGTCCCACGGAACTTTCACCATTGACCGGGCGATGATCGAGATCCTGGCGGTGGAGATCACTGCCCTCATGGAGCAGCGCCTGCAGGTAGTCCTGGTCTCTTCCGGGGCGATCATGGCCGGGATGGGGAAGCTCGGCCTGGTGGAGCGACCCCAGAGCATTCCTCTCAAGCAGGCAGTTGCCGCCGTCGGCCAGGGGGCCTTGATCGCGACCTATGATGAGGCCTTCCATCCGAGGGGCCGGCATGTGGCCCAGGTCCTGTTGACCCAGGAGGACACGAGAGACCGAGCGCGCTACCTCAACGCCCGTAACACACTGTTCACGCTGCTTGAGCTCAAGGTCCTGCCCGTCATCAACGAGAATGACACGGTGGCAGTGGAGGAGATCAAGTTCGGAGACAACGATACACTCTCCGCCCTCGTTGCGTCGCTCGTCGATGCCGATCTCCTGGTGATTCTGACCGACCAGGATGGGTTGTACACCGCGGACCCTCGGTCCGACCCTCAGGCCCAACTCATCCCCCTCGTCGAGGGAGAGGAGGGACTCAGGGGATTTGGGGCGGGGCCGACCCGTTCGGTGATCGGCATCGGGGGGATGGACTCGAAGGTTGAAGCGGCTCAGCTTGCCGTGTCGTCGGGGATCCCGACCATCATTGCCAACGGCCACGCTCCGCACGTGCTCACTTGTCTCATGGCCGGCGAGCCGCTGGGCACCCTCTTTGTCCCGCGACGCTCGCGGATGGGTGGGCGCAAGCGGTGGCTTGCCGTGGCGAGCCGGCCGAAAGGGACGATCCGAGTGGATGAGGGGGCGAAGCGGGCGCTCATCCTCGAGGGACGGAGCCTGTTGCCGTCGGGGGTGCGGGGCTCGGAACGCCCATTCGGGATCGGCGATGTGGTCGCCCTCGTGGGACCGGACGGGGCCGAATTTGGCCGTGGTCTCGCCAACTACAGCGCGGACGAGGTGGAACGGATCAAAGGGCGGCGAACCGGGGAGATCGAGAAGGTCCTGGGCTATCGCCACTCGGATGAAGTCATCCATCGGGATAATCTGGTCGTCTTGAACCCCAGATCGGAGCGGCGGTGATGCACGAGGTGGAGGCACTCGCCCGCCAGGCCAAAGAGGCCGCACGGACCATGGCCCTGCTTGACACGGGAACCAAGGACCGGGCCCTGGTCGGCATGGCGGCCGGACTCCGAATCCATCAGACGGACATCATGGCGGCCAACGTCGAAGATGTCCGGGCCGCTCAGGCTGCACGAAAGTCTCCGGCCTTCGTGGACCGACTCACGCTGACGTCGGCCCGAATTGAGCAGATGGCCCGGGGGATCGAGGCCGCCGCGGCGCTGGCCGATCCCGTCGGTGAGGTGACGGGCATGCGGCGGCGGCCGAACGGGCTCTGGGTGGGGCGAATGCGAGTTCCTCTCGGAGTGATCGCCGTGATCTACGAGTCCCGCCCGAACGTCACCGCGGATGTCGCAGCTCTCTGTCTCAAGGCGGGCAACGCGGTCCTCCTACGAGGGGGTTCCGAGGCGATCGGCAGCAACCGGGCCATCGCCCAAGTCCTGGCTCAAGCGGCGGAAAAGGCCGGACTGCCCAAGGGGGCCGTCGGCATCGTTGCCACTGCCGACCGGGAAGCCGTGCGGACCTTGCTGACCCTGGATCACTCCATCGACTTGGTGATCCCCCGCGGGGGGAAGGGGCTCGTGCGCTTGGTCAAGGAGACGGCAACCATCCCCGTCATCGCACACGAGCAGGGAATCTGTCACGTGTATGTGGACGAGGTGGTTGATCCCGTGATGGCTGAGGCCATCGTGGTCAACGCGAAGACCGAGCGACCGGGGGTCTGTAATGCCCTGGAGACCCTGTTGGTTCACCAGACCGCTGCCCCCACACTCCTCCCGCCGCTTGCAGTCCGGCTCCGTGAGGCCGGGGTCGAGCTCCGGGGCTGCCCGCAGACCCGGCGGCTGGTGCCGGAGGCCCTTGCCGCGACGGAGGCCGACTGGGATGCTGAGTACTTGGATCTCATTCTGGCCGTCAGGGTCGTCGAGTCCTTCGAGGCCGCCCTCCATCACATTCACCGCCATGGCTCGGGGTTGGCCGAGGCGATCGTCACGGCGGATCACGCACGGGCGATGCGGTTCCTCCGGGAAGTGGATGCAGGGGCGGTGTTGGTCAACGCCTCGACCCGGTTCACGGACGGCTACGAGTTCGGGATGGGAGCCGAGATCGGGATCAGCACACAGAAGCTGCATGCTCGCGGGCCGATGGGAATCACAGAGCTGACCTGTCAGAAGTTCATCGTGCTCGGTGACGGACAGGTCCGGGACTCCCGCCGGATACCAAGTTGATGGTTCATAGTTCATGGTTCATGGATAGATGCGCAACGTCATACGAGGTTTCCGCAGCCGTGAACTGTGAACCATGAACCGTGAACGACGCGAGGAGCGTGTCATGCGGATCGGCGTGATGGGGGGGACCTTCGATCCGATCCACCTCGGCCATCTCCGGGCGGCTGAGGAGATCTATTATGCCTTTGGCCTTGACCACATCATCTTCGTGCCAGCAGCTCGGCCACCTCATAAGGGAGAGGAGGACGTCGCCGCGGCGATCCACCGCTACGAGATGGTCTCTCTGGCGACGGTCTTCACTCCCTACTTCACCGTGTCGCCCATCGAGTTGAACCGTCCGGACAAATCCTATTCGATCGAAACAATTCGCGAGTTCCTCCGGATCTACGGGCCAGAGACGCGGCTCTCTTTCATCATGGGGGTGGATGCCTTTCTCGAGATGAGCACGTGGAAGGACGCAGTCGAGATCCTGCGCGTAGCCCAGGTGATCGTGACGGCCCGCCCCGGCTGGCGACTCGACGAGGTGGAGGGAGCGCTCAGTGCCGAGCAGCGGGAAGGTCTCGGACATCCACGCTTTCGCTATCTGAAGATCGCGGAGATCGAGAAGGAGATTGCCGAGCGGGCACCGATGCCAGGCGTTGTTCTCTTGGTCGAGGTGGTCTCGCTCGACATCTCCTCACGGGAGATCCGCCGGCTGGTGGAGGAGGGTCGGAGCATCCGGTACCTTGTGCCTGACACTGTGGCGGCCTATATGGCGAAGAACCGTCTGTACCAGCGCCCGAAGCCGATGGGCGTCGCGCATCAGCCGCGATCCACAGAGAGGCCATGGGACAGACGGTAGATCTCGAGACGATCGTGGGCGTTGCTGTGCATGCTGCCTGGGAGCTCAAAGCGGAGGATCCGGTGGTCCTGGACCTGAGAGGGCTCTGTAGCTTTACCGATCAATTCCTCATCTGCAGCGGAGATTCGGATCGGCAGGTGCGCGCGATCGCGAATCGGATCGGCGAGCGCCTCGGGGCCATGGCCGTGCGCCCCCATCACCGGGAAGGCGAGGCCGAGGGCAAATGGATTTTGCTTGACTACGATGACTTGATCATTCATATTTTCGACCACGAAACGCGGCGATATTACGATCTCGAACGACTGTGGGCTGATGCGCCGCGACGTCGGATCGATGGGTATAGCGTAAGGTAGAGTGCGGTGTCCGGTCCGGAGGCGCCCATCACCTTTCAGGACATCATCGGGGATAGCTCCGAGATGCAAGAGGTCCTGAAGACTGCCTCCCAGGTCGCTCCGACCGATGCGACGGTCCTCCTGCTTGGTGAGAGCGGGACTGGGAAGGAGCTGTTGGCGCGGGCCATCCATGCAGCGAGCCGTCGCCAAGATGGCCCCTTCATCAAGGTCGATTGCACGTCACTGCCGGAAGGCCTCCTTGAGAGTGAGCTCTTCGGACACGAGAAGGGGGCTTTCACCGACGCGACCGAAGAGAAGCCGGGTCGATTCGAACTCGCCCACGGGGGCACGATTTTTCTCGACGAAATTGGCGAGATGCCCCCATCCTTGCAGGCGAAGCTCCTGCGGGTGCTTCAAGAGCGAAGCTTCGAACGCGTGGGCGGAACAAAGACTCATAGGGTGGATGTCCGCATCCTCGCCGCCACCAATCGCGATTTGGGGCAAGCCCTCCGGGAACATCGGTTCCGGGAGGATTTGTATTTTCGGCTGAACGTCGTTCCGATTGCTGTGCCGCCGCTCCGGAAGCGCCCTGAGGATGTTCCCCGTCTGGCGGAATATTTCCTCCGGTGGTACGCCGAGCGGTACGGGAAAGCAATCCCCGGGTTCGCTCCTGAGGCGATCTTCCGCTTGCGCCAGCACCACTGGCCGGGGAATGTGCGTGAGCTGGAACATGTGATCGAGCGCGCGGTGATCCTGTGGGAGACCGGTCCATTCAGTGCGGATTTTCTCCCCACGGCTGAGTCTGCGCCCGTCCAGGGGCTCATGGATGGTGAGGGGATGACGCTGGAGGAGCTGGAGCGCGAGTACATTCGCCGCGTCCTGCACAAGGTCCGCGGGCACAAGGGCAAGGCGGCCACCATCCTCGGAATCAATCGGAAGACCCTATGGGAAAAGCGCAAGCGGTACGGCCTCGATTGAGCGGACCGAGCCAGACCCCCATCACGCATTGCCCACTGTGGAGGAGGGGCCGGTGAGGGCATCCAAGCTGAAGGTGTTTCAGAAACGACTGGAGGATAAGCGGCGCGAGCTCTTGAGTGGGGTCCGCGAGCGGAGCGCCAGCACGATGGAAGCGGCCGGTGGGACGCTGGACATCGCCGATCAGGCGGCTCACGCGTACACGAAGGAGTTTCTCCTCTCTCTGGGAGATGTCGAGCGTCGGCTCTTACGGCTGGTGGATGCCGCCCTCGACAAGATTAAGCAGAAGAACTACGGCAAGTGCGAGAAGTGCGGGGAGGAGATCGGGGAGAAGCGTCTCGAAGCCCTACCGTTTGCCCGACACTGTGTCCCCTGCCAGGAAGAGGAAGAAGAAAACCAGTAGCGGGGTCCCAGCGTCCCTGAACCGCCGGCATCGGACTATGGGCTTCCCTGCGGTCCTGTCCGTGGGGAGCTGAAGTGCCGGAGGACTTGCTGCATGCAAGCGGTTGCCTGGTCGAGGGGGTGGGCTCAGCTCCAGGCCACACTCCTGCAGTTCTTCTGTCCCGGCTCCTGCCATGTCTGCCACCGCCCCCTCGGCCAAGGATCGGGGGGGGTCATCTGTGGGCCCTGTTGGCAGACGATCCAGCCGATTGGTGCGGTTGCCTGTGCGAAGTGCGGCGGCCCCTTCCCGGCTGCCGCGGCTGTCTCCCACTCCCCATCCCATCGTTGCCAGGCGTGCCGTACGCGGCGCCGGCATTTTCTGCTGGCTCGGGCGGCCTGCCGCTACGAGCGGGAGGGGGCGCTCAGGGCCGCACTTCTCCTCATGAAACACGGGCGGCGGGAAGCTTTCGCGCGACCATTGGCGAGCCTGATGATCGAGGAGGCGGGCCGGACCCTCCCTCTCGATGACCTCGATGCCATCGTGGCCGTTCCCCTGCACCGGAAGCGCCTGCGTGAGCGTGGCTTCAATCAGTCCGAGCTCCTCGCCCGGGAGCTGAGCCGCCGGCTCGGGCTCCCCTATCTGTCGCGTGCAATCCTGAGAGAACGACCGACCCCTCCACAATCGGGCCGCCGGAAGGAGCGTGAGCGAAACGTCCGCGGCGCCTTCCGGGTCCCCG